>JAUXJK010000159.1 GCA_030624785.1 Actinomycetes bacterium | reverse complement strand
TTCGCCCGTAGATACAGCCTCGGAACCCATGTCGTCGCTGCGGCTTCTCCCCCCAGATGACCATCACCAGGGCCCCAACGAGGTGATCAGATATTGACCCATATGGGCGATCCTGACCACCCTCGAACGAGTGATTTGAAGTTTCCGACTACGTAGAGGCACTTCCCGTGCAAGCGTATGGCCTCGGGCCACAGGCGCTAGCCGACGGCCGACCCTCAGCCTCTGCGCCTGGCCACGCCGGCACAACTGCGAGCCATGGGCTCGCGAGCGCTACCCTCTGTGCGGCGCTGCCCTCAGTCGGACAATCTTTTGTAGGACATGCATCGTTTGCCCTCATCCCTGCATCTACTCGCTCGATGAAACGCCTGTTTCTTCTTGCGTTGCTCGTTCCGGCGATCGCTGTTGCCTGTGGAGGCAGCGACGGTGGCAGCGATGGTCTGGCCGAGGCTCCGAGCGCACCAGCAGCACCTCCGTCGGCCGAGCCAGCTGAGCCGGCCGGGCAGGAAAGCGGCGACGCGAGCGCCGCGTCACAGGGCGAGGAGATCGGCGAGCAGCGCAGCATCGGGGACACCGGAGGCGGCGACGAAGCGGCGGCCGACCCGACTGAGCCGGCGACCGATCCGGCAGAACCAGCGGCCGACCCGGCCGCGCCTCGCGAGGAAGACACGAGCCGTCCTGTCGCGCCCGTGCTCGTGGGTAGCACGCTCGACGGCGAACCCCTCTCTCTGGAGGATTTCAAGGGTCGCCCGATCATCGTCAAGGTTTTCGCGGAACACTGACCATTCTGCAATGAAGAGGGCGGTGCCTTGGGCGAGTACGCACAACAGAACGGTGACGTGGACTTTCTGGGTGTTCATGTAACTGACGGAGACGATGCAGGCAGATCATTTGTCGACGAGCACGGCTGGGAGTTCCCAATCCTCTCCGACAACGACTGGCAGCAGATCTCCCAGTGGGGTATCGCCGGCCATCCCGCGACCATTCTGATCGACGAGTTTGGACGGGTTGCAGGCGGGTTCTACGGCCCAGGCGACGCTTCCAGCTGGGATGACCTCGCCAGCAACCTCGGCTAGCCCCGCCCAAACGTTCTCAACTCAGGAGGCTGCGGCCTTCCATCTCAGCCGGCACGGGCTCATCGAGTAGCTCCAGGATAGTCGGTGCGATGTCTCGGATATCTCGCTCTGCTCCTGTTCCGGCAGAAACCCCTGGAGCGGCAAGCAGATACATGCCCTCAGGCGCATGGTTTGCGTCGTCGGGTCCCGTATCGTTCTCAAACACGTGAATCGTGCCGGTGCCCACGCCACCGACGCTGCGCCAGGCCAGGTCACCGAAGTACACGAGCAGATCTGGCGCAATACCACGTTGCTCCGAATAGAGATCTTCTGGTTTGTGGGCCACCGTGCCGATCGGTGCGCCGTTCTCGTCACCGAGTGCCTCCAGCTGCTGTTTCAGTTCGTCACGAACTCGTTCGTAGTCGGCCTGTGGAACCAGGCCTTCAGGTTCGCGCCCTTCGACGTTGAGGAAAACCCGCGAGTAGTAGCCGCCCTCGCCCCATGCAGTCGTGCGCGGCCAGTCGATCATCTCAGGGCTGAGCCTCGTAGGCTCGCTCGGCTGCTCTTTCAGAACGAGGTAGCCCTCTCGCATGAGCCACTCATTCACGCAGATTCCACCGTCCATACGCTGCACGCCATGGTCGGATACGACCAGAATCGCGGTCTCGTCATCCGCGTGGCGAAGCAGCGACGCGATCTTCGCATCGAGCGCGCGATAGTACGCCAGCATCGCTCCCTCGTAGGGGTTGTCGGGTTCGTATAAGCGGTGGTCGCGATCGAAGTACCGCCAGAAACCGTGATGGATGCGATCGGTTCCCATCTCGACCATGAAGAACATGTCCCAAGGGCGCGTCTCGAGCAGCTGCTCGGCCAGTCGAAATCGTTTCGCCGTCATCTCCTCGAGATCGGCGAGCAATCGATCCTTGTCATCCGTCCGGAAGTCGGGCACATCGATCATGTAGCGCCCGACCAGAGCCTCGATCTCATCACGAAGCTCGGGCGGATACGTGTAGTCGCTCGTCTCGACGTCCGGTGTCAGGAAACACGAGACCATCACGCCATTGACTCGACTCACGGGATAGGTCTGAGGAACACCGAGCACTATTACGGGGCGATCTCTCAGCGAGAGCAGATCCCATACGCGGGGAAGCCTGACCGCTCGCGAGTCGGCAAGGCTCAGCCGATCGTACGAGCGGTCCTTTCGGTTTCGAAACCCATAGAACCCAAGCGAGCCAGGACTGCGCGATGACGTCATCACCGACCATGCCGGCACCGTGATTGGCGGATCGCAGCTTCGAAGGACCCCATGCACACCTCGCTGAGTGAGCTCTCGTATCGCGGGTAGCTCGTCGAGCCAACGGTCGAGTACGAGCCAGGGCGCAGCGCAGTCGAGCCCGATGACCATGACGCGCTTCGCCACGGCTACCGCGCGACCTCCCAGGCGAGATGCGCGATTTCGGGCGCGATCAGTTCATTCCACGCGAGCTGCACGGCCGCCGGAGACCCGGGCGTCGAAACGACCACGGTGCCGCGAAACACACCAGCCGTTGCGCGTGAGAACATCGCGGCCGCACCAACTTGCTCGTAGCTCAGCATCCGGAATAGCTCACCAAAACCCGTGAGTGGCTTCTCGAGTCGAGACGAGATTGCGTCATACGTCGAGTCACGTTTCGAAATCCCCGTTCCTCCATTGAAGAGGACGATCTGTGCCTCACCGCTGGTGCACTCTTCAAGCGCTTCGACGATGAGCTTCGGCTCGTCCGGCAACACGCGGTACTCGCAGAGTCGATGACCCGTCGCGTCGATCTGCTCGCGTAGCCACGCACCGTTGTCGTCATCTGACTCCGAGCGAGAATCACTCACCGTCACGATTGAGATGCCGATCGGGCCGAGCTCGCGAGCATGTGCTCGATGTGCCGTGCTCCCGGTCCGCGGTTTGCTCATCGACAGGACGCTACACGCTGCCGTGGAGTCCGCAAGCCCTCACGCGGGGCGCATGTAACCCATCGAGGTCACGACACAATTCGGTAGACCTCAAACACCTCGGCCAACTCTCGACCAATGTTGATCCCACGCGTTCGTGCGAGATTCCAGATGTAATCCGCATTTGCGTAGTTGCGGTGTTGCTGCGATGCGTAGCAACCAAGCGCCTTGACCTTCTTCTCGACGTGCGTCGCCTCGAGCTGTACGTAGACGTCGTAGTCGAACCGCAGGTTGTTCCAGGGAATCTCGTAGCCGAGAACCGTGGTGCGCTTGAACGCACGCAGCCCTTCGGCCGCGATGACTTCGTGATCCTGGTGAATGTCACGCAAGCTCGGCATCAGAACGGCATCCGGAAACCAGTCGTCGCGCAGTTCGATCAATAGCTCGAGTATCTCCTGGCGACGCTCCGGAAACGTTCGAACATCGAAGTTGTGAACCGTGAGTTGCGGCTCGGGAATCCCGAGAGACGTTGTCGCGTCACGCACCTCGCGGGCGAGCGTGTCGGGAGGAAATCCTTCAGGTAGAGACTTCGTCGCGATCGAGAACGCCAAATAGCGCACTTCGGCGCCCGTCTCGACAAGACGCGCCATCGTTCCGCCGCAGCCGAACTCACCGTCGTCGGTATGTGGCGCGAGCACTAGAACTCTTTTCCAGGTTTCGATCATGTCTTTCCCGTCTGGTCGATCGCGCTCCGCTGGGCCAGTGCCAATGCCACCAACCCGAGCGAGGCCCACATCATTGGATCTTCGAAGAACGCGTTGTAGAAGAAGCTATGAACAACGATCACGGCAAAGGTCAAGCCGCCCACCCATGCAACGTTTCTGACGAGCAGAGGCGCCGTGCCGATCCTAAACGCCGCGATGAACGCCGACACCACCAACCCGAGGTAGAGAAGGAGCCCGACGAATCCGTTCTCTGCAGAAACGGTCACCGGGGTCGCGTGGAGTGCCGCCCGAGCAGGAGCGCGCGCCAGACCTTTCTCCTCGGCAAACGCATCGAGGTAGCCGCCAAGACCCACGCCGATCAACGGATTGTCTCGCGCGATACGCGCGCCGCTTTTCATCTGTTCGAAGCGCCCACCGGTCGCACGATCAAACGACGTGTCACCCTCGCCGATCAGCGCGGAGCGAGCACTCTCGAAGGGTGGAGCAAGCGCGATTACCGGCACCAGGACGGCCGCAACGACTACGAGAGCGGCCACCGCACGCCAGCGCCAGGCGAGGACCGCAAGAAGCGATGCGCTGGCAACGAGAGCCGCGTAGCTCGACTGCGAATACGAAAACAGCAGCCCAACCCATAGAGCACCGATCGCGGCCGCGCCCCAGTAGCCGGCTGCCCTGAGGCGTCGAGACAGCAGCACCGTCAATGCCGCGAGTATCGCGACAACGAGAAAGCGCCCGTAGATCGATGGGTCCCAGAACAGGGAGTTGACCCGGAAAAAGCTCTGAAACACATTGCCAATCTCGACCTTCGGGTTCCAGAACACATCCTTCGCAATCCACTGATAGATCCCGACGCCAGTGAAGAGGAGTGCCATCCCCAATAGCTGCGCGAAGAGCCATTGCAGCGGCGCCCTTCGCCAAGGCAATCGGGCAACAAGAAGAGCAAGCACAGCGAACGGAGCGACGAAGAACAGGACATCGATCGACGCCTCTCGGTGATCATCCGCCCACGCCGCGGAGATGCCGAGCCATGCCACCGTCAGAGCGAGCGGCCAACGCAGCAAGCCTAGCTCCGCGGCGGGCCCCCTCTCAGTCGCGAGCGCCCATGCGAGGGCCAGCGCCCCGGCTCCGATTACGGCGTAGAGCGGCAACAGAAGATTTGCCTCGGTATCACCGAGCGCCACTGGAATGCGAGCCGGAGCCGCCGCCAGCGCAAGAAACGCGAACGACCAGGGCCACCGGCGAAACGCCGCCGCTCCACCGGCGAGAAGAGCCGTACCGACGAGCGCCGCGGCCGCCAGTGTCCCGCGATTCCCGTCCGGCAGCAGATGCACGAGAACCATGGCGACTCCGACTCCAGCCAGGATCAATCCACCCAGCCGAAATACGCGGGCATGGGCCAGGAACAACATCGCTAGGCCTACGCCCGCAAGAGGCCCGCCAACCTGCGCAATCGTGTCCGCGCTCATTCGCTATCCGCCTGCGATCCGTCGCCCGCGGCAATAGCTACTTCGATCGGCCCAATCGGGGTCGACACATTGCCAGCACGATCCTTGACCGTCAGAAACAGCTCGTAGTCGCCTGGAGCCGATGCGACTCCATCGACCCGCCCGAGCCAGCTAAGTGCGCTGCGACCAGCCTCTCGCACCGCACCTCTGCTGACGATCGTTGTGCCTACCGCAAGCCGAGGCGCTGCGTTCTCTGACGAGAGATAGCGGACCCACACCTTGTCCTGCTCCCCATCGCCGTTCGGTGTGATCGTCGTCGGTCCAGCACGCACGAGAGTCACATCGGACGCGCGCGTATCACCGCGGA
>JAUXJK010000095.1 GCA_030624785.1 Actinomycetes bacterium | reverse complement strand
GACCCCCATCCTCGAGGAGCAGAGACGCACTCCTATCGAGTTCTGACCAGCTCTCCAGCTCACTCTCGCTTGGCGGAATCACACCTGCTCGCAACTCATCGGGAACCCTCGTGACCGAGCCAAGGACGTCCATCAGAACGTGGGCTGCGTTGAGTGCCGCACCGCCGAAGAGTCCTGAGTGAAGGTCACGCTCGCCCGTAGTCACCTCGACCTGGAAGTACGCGAGACCGCGGGTACCGATCTCAAACGACGGGGTGTCGAGCCTCGGCATCATGCTGTCGAAGATCACGCACGCGTCAGCGCGGACGTCATCGCTTTCCAGAAAGTCGACGGCGGAATGGCCCCCGATCTCCTCCTCGCTATCGCAAAGGATCCTGAGGTTGACCGGCAACTCGCCGTTCAGGGCGAGATCGGCCGCGGCTCGGAGCAGCAGGTACAGGTTCCCTTTGTCGTCGACCGAGCCCCGACCGTAGATGTATCCGTCGCGAATCTCGGGCTCGAACGGATCGGACTGCCACAGGCTGAGATCACCGGCCGGCTGGACATCACAATGTCCGTAAACGAGAACGGTTGCAGCGGAATCGGGGCGCACGCTCGCGTCAAACGCGCCGTCCACGAGTGGGAATCCAGATTTGGTCTCGCGGACGACACAGGAGCCGCCGGCCGCGACGATGAAGTCGCACACCCACTGTGCCGCGAGCCGTACGTCGGCCGCGTGATCGGCCGACGCACTGATACTCGGGATTCTCAGGAAGTCGTAGAGCTCCTCGAGCCATTCAGCTGCCGGTTGCATGCCCACGAGTCTAGGCGCGCATCTACTCGAGACAGGTGGTACGACTCCTGGCGCTCGGACGCCGCCGGGTGTTCTCTTCTTGCTAGGCGATGCTCCGAAGTGGCATGCGAGCCTGTGCCTGAGCGATCGCCTGCAGCTTTCTCAAACTCTGTGATTCGATCTGTCGAATTCGCTCACGCGTCACGTTGAATTCGCGTCCGACCTCGTCGAGGGTCCGCTGATGCTCACCGTAGAGCCCGTAGCGCATCTCAAGCACTCTCCGCTCGCGATGACCGAGGTGATCGAGGAAATCGAGGAGCGTATCGCGGCGCACCGCCTCATCCGCCACATCCTCCGGCATCGGCGCGTCAGGGTCGGCGATGAACTCGCCGAGGGCAGATCCTTCCTCATCGCCAACCGGCTTTTCGAGGGAGACGGGCGCCTGGGCGCTTCGCTTTATGCGCTCGACCTCGCTCGCCGGTATCTCCAGTTCGCGGGCGATCTCCTCGACCCCAGGTGCGATCCCGCGCTCGGCTAGCGCACGTCGTTCAAATCGCAAAATCTTGTTGAGCTTCTCGACGACATGGACCGGCATCCGAACAGTTCGTCCTTTGTCGGCCAGTGCTCGTGCAACTGACTGACGGATCCACCAGGTCGCATACGTTGAGAACTTGTACCCGCGTCGGTAGTCGAACTTCTCGACTGCTCGCACCAGACCGAGCGTCCCCTCCTGGATCAGATCGAGAAACGGTAGGCCCTGGTTTCGATAGCCCTTCGCTATCGAGACGACAAGACGTAGGTTGGCTTCGATCATCTGGCTCTTTGCCTCGAGATCGCCACGCTCAACGCGCTTCGCTAGCTCAACCTCTTGCGCTGCCGTGAGCAGACGCACCTTGCCAATGGCTGTAAGGAATAGCTGTAGAGCATCGCCCGAGCCATCCCGTGCGTCAGAACTACGAGATGCCGGCGTCTCGGACTCAGCTGATGTCCTCCGCACTGCTCTTTCAAGTCGCGACGACCCCCAGTCGGCATCTCGCGAATCGAACTCCGCTCCGGGCAAACCGGCAGCAGCATCCCCCTCAACCAACACGGTTGCTTGCTCTTCGAACACTCGCGTCCCCCCTTTCCAGCGCGAATCGTTCTACGTGCCCGAGTCTTCGTTCCGATTCGGACTGAACCCGTGACTTTACCAGGTTGCATCCATCGATGCATTCCAGCTTTACCCAGCCTGCGGCGTCTTGCGCAACTCCCCTCCGCTCATGATGGACCCTCGAGCGCGCCATCGCTACCTGAACCGGGGGAGACCTCGCCGATTCTCTCCAGGAGTCTGAGCGCTTGAGCCTCATAGAAGCCGTCTCCGTCCAGTGCAGCAGCCTGAGCGAGCTGCGCCTCGGCCCCCGCGACATCCCTGATCCAGATGAGCGCCAGCGCGAGGTGATAGCGCACCACGGCATCGTCCGGGAACGCAGTTGTCAATGGTCCGAGCGCGGCAAACGCCGGCGTCGGGTCGCCTTTCTCAAAACGCACTAGCGCTGCGGCTACGCGAGCTTCCGCATTGCCACGTTCCAGTCGAGCCGCTTCTTCAAACCGCTCGGCTGCCGAGACCACGCGACCAGCACGCTGAAGAGCAACACCATGGGCGATCAAGGAATCAGCGCTCGACGAGCTCTCCGCCGCCGCATCGAGCGCTGCGAGCTGCTCGGCGAGCGGCCTGTCACGGAGTGAGGGATCAAGCTCCGTGCTCGGCACGAAGATGGGTCGACCCCGTGGCACGTCTGGAAACAGCAGGTTCTCGGCCCGAAGCGCCGACGGAGAGTTCGGCTCGACCTCGAGGGCCCGCTGCCACGCGTTGATGGCCGCCTGCTCGCGTTCTTCCCAGAAGAGTGCGAGGCCGAGGTGGAACTGGACGAGCGCGCTCTCCTCGTTGCTCAGAGCGAGTGTGCGCAAGCGGGCTGTCGTACCTGCGGGCCAGCGCGCAATCGCGCTCCCAACGGCGGCCTCTAGCGAATCAGGTTGCCCCGACAGGATGCTCTCGAACAGATCGAGCGCATCATCGGCGCGCCCCTCCTGGTGGACGCCTTCGGCCTCCGTCAGCTCAGCTGCGTTCTGCACACCCGTCAGCTCAGCGTCGAGCGCAAGCGGTGGCCTACCTTCCAGGGATGCCGTTTCGTCCGGTGCTCGCGCCCAGAACGCCAGCACGGCAGTCGCTGCGGCGACGGCCACCCCGACAAGCCCTACAAGCCCAATCCTCTTCGCGCGCGACCCTATTTGAATGAGGGTAATCCGCCAGCACACCGCGTGTCGGCCAAGCGGGAATATCAGTCCCCTCGTGAACGTTTCTTCTCGTTGCAGGGGCATGACGGTCCGACGCGATGACCGGGTGCGGCAAAAGGCGTCAATTTGAGGAGCGAGCAGGATGACCAAGGGCATTTCGACCTCCAGCCGACCACGCTATACTCACTAAAGCAATGGCTTCCTACCGAGAACTTCTTAGCGAAACGAAGGCCTCGATCGATGAGATCGATGCGGCTTCCGCGCGGGCCAAGGTTGACTCAGGAGAGCCTCTTATCGTGGTCGACGTTCGCGAGCGCGAGGAGTGGGAAGAGGGAATCGTCCCGGGCGCTCAACACATTCCGCGTGGCTTTCTCGAGTCTCAGATCGACCAGATAGCGCCCGATCACGACAGTGAGATCATTGCTTACTGCGCGGGCGGGTCTCGCTCTGCCTTCGCAGCGAAGACGCTTCAAGATCTCGGCTACACGAACGTGTCTTCGATGATCGGCGGATTCGCTGAATGGAAGCGCAGCGGCTACGACTGGGCAACGCCAACGACATTGACACCGACTCAGCGCGCTCGCTACAGCCGCCACCTCTTGATCCCAGAGGTCGGAGAGGAGGGCCAGCTCAAGCTGCTCAACTCACGGGTGTTGCTAATCGGGGCCGGCGGGCTCGGATCGCCCTCATCGCTGTACCTCGCCGCGGCTGGTGTCGGCACGCTGGGCATCGTCGACGGAGACACGGTCGACGCGTCCAACCTTCAGCGTCAAATTGTTCATTCGACGGTGCAACTCGGCGAGCCAAAGGTTGAATCAGCCCGGCAGGCGTTGGAAGCGCTAAACCCAGATGTTGATGTTGTCACCTACAACGAACGCCTTACATCAGACAACGTCGACCGCATCCTCGGAGAAGGATGGGATGTCATCGTCGATGGCGCCGACAACTTTCCAACGCGGTATCTCGTAAACGACGCGTCGATCTGGCACAAGATTCCTGTTGTCCACGGCTCGATCTTCCGGTTCGAAGGTCAGCTGACCGTGTTCAAGCCGCACGAGGGCCCGTGCTATCGGTGTTTGTTTCCGCAGCCTCCGCCACCCGAGTTGGCACCGAGCTGTGCCGAGGCGGGTGTTCTCGGAGTGCTTCCGGGAATCATCGGATCGCTGCAGGCCAACGAGACGCTCAAGACCTTGCTCGATGCTGGCGATTCACTCGCCGGGCGACTGCTGCTGTTCGACGCTCTGTCGACAAGCCTGATGGAGGTCAGCATTCAGCGACGACCCGACTGCCCGGTGTGCGGCGACGATCCGACGATTACCGAATACATCGACTACGTGGAGTTCTGCCAGGGCGCCGCGCATCAGGAGACCGCAACCGTCGGCTAGTCCGGACGATCGGAGACCACTGAATGGCCACAGTCCGGATACCACCGACGCTCCGGTCCGAAGTTGCGGGGGCGCGTCAGGTAGAAGCGAACGGCGCAACCATTGCAGAGATCTTGGCCGATCTAACGGCGAACTACCCGAGCCTCGGCAAGCAGCTCCTCGAGAGCGATGAGATTGCACCGTTTGTCAACGTCTATGTCGACAACGAAGACGTGCGCACGCTGGACGGTCTCGCTACCGCTGTCTCTGAAGACTCAACAGTGATTCTGCTGCCAGCGATGGCCGGCGGAGGCGTGAACATTGCGACTCCCGCACTGGCCTCCTCGGTGCTTGACCTGATCGGTGGAACGCCTATGGTGGAGCTTCCGGGCCTATCGCCCAAGGAGTCCGTGCGAATCTTCGCAAAACTCGAAGGTCAGAACCCCAGTGGCTCGATCAAGGACCGCGTCGCCAAGAACATGATCGAGACGGCTGAAGCCGCGGGAGAGCTCGAACCGGGCCGCGAGCTGCTCGAACCCACGAGCGGCAACACGGGCATCGCGCTAGCGATGGTCGCGAAAGTCAAGGGCTACTCGCTCACATGCGTGATGCCAGAGAACGCCACCGATGAGCGCATTCGGCTCCTAAAGCTTTACGGCGCAAAACTCGTGTTTTCGCCTGCTGCCGAAGGCTCAAACGGTGCTGTCCGCAAGGCGCTCGAATTGGCCGAGAACGATCCGCGCTACTTCATGCCATTCCAGTATGCGAACGCGGCGAACCCGCGGGCTCACTACAACGGCACCGGGGCTGAGATCGTGGAGGCGCTACCACGCGTCGACATGTTCGTGGCCGGGCTAGGCACGGGCGGCACGCTCATGGGATGCGGAGAACGCCTACGCGAGAGCTTCCCTGACATTCAGATCTGCGCCGCAGAACCGATGCACGGCGAAGACGTCGCGGGTCTGCGCTCACTCGACGACGGCTACGTTCCGCCAATCCTCGATGTCGCAAAACTCGATCGCAAGATTCTCGTGTCAAACACGGACGCTGTCCGAAGCCTGCATGACCTGCTCAATAGGGAAGGCATTTTTGGCGGCGTGTCATCCGGTGCTGTCATCGAGGTTGCGCGCAAGCTCGCGATGGAACTCGACTCCGGCACCATCGTGACGGTGCTCGCCGACGGAGGCTGGAAGTACCTCTCGGCGGAGTTCTGGACGCAACCGCTCGACGAAGTCGCCGGCACCATGGACGACCGCGTCTGGTGGTAGCTACCAGGCTCGGCGCGAGCGCCGGGGCTTCGACCCGCTGGAAGAACTGAAGTTGGTGTTGCCAGAGCAGGTTCGCGCGGACATCGTGCGACATGCTGAATCGGAGCGGCCGAACGAAGCCTGTGGCATCGTCGCGTTGCGTGCCGGCGTTGCCGAGCGATACATCCCCGGCGTGAACGGCGCGGCTAGTCCCTACAGGTTTGAGCTAGAGGTCGCACCCGACGTCTGGTTTCTGGAAGACGACGGCTACGAGCTCGCAGTATTTCACTCTCATCTTTCCAGCCCTCCACGACCATCCCGCACCGACGTCGAGACCATCGGTCTCTGGGATGACAAGCCCTACCTCATCTATACCGTCGCCCTCGGAACATTCGGGGCGTGGCGAATCGCGGATGATCGGATCGTCGAGGAGCCACTCTCAGAGAGCTGAACTCAGGCAGAGCAATGGCTTCTGCCCGGGCGCCGCTCAACGAGCGCTTATCGGGCCCTCGCTCCTACTTCACGGTGATCTTCACCTTCATTTTCTGCTGAAAATGTGGATCGCATAGCAGTACATACGATCCCTTCTTCAGGTTCACGGTGTAGATGAATGGCTTGGAGCGTGTCGCCGAGACGCCGGTCACGACCTTCCTCTTTCGCTTGCCGAACTTCCCCTTGATCGTCCTTCCTTTTGCATTCACCAGGCGGTAGTTGTGGAACTGCGAGTTTTCGGCCAACACGAAACGGTACGCGCCCCGTTTCAGCTTGATCTTTCCGTTGTTGCCCGTCGACGCGACCTTCTTACCCTTCTTGATGTCGATAGCGAGGCCCGAGCCGAAGCTGGCCTTGATCTGTGGCGGCTTGGCGGCAATCGCCTGCGGCACCATGCTTGCGGCGACCACCGCCACGGCAGAAACAATCGATACTCGGTATGGCGTCATTGAGATATTCCCCCACTCGCCAGCATCAAATCTGTTGCCTCCCCATACGTCGCCGTCTGCCAAGCGGATTGGTTGCCTCCCGGACTCGAGCGATCTTGGGCATCATTCCACCGAAGCCATGGATGCACATCCCCCAACCGGCTGGACAGAGTTGGAAGGTTCGCTCGAGCGAACCTTCACGTTTAGCAACTTCGCGGAGGCACTCGCCTTCGTCAACCGCGTTGGTGACGCGGCCGAAGGCGCGGATCACCACCCTGACATCCTGATGCACGACTACAAGCTGGTCACAATCCGGTGGCGCACACACTCAGCTGACGCCATCACGACCAAAGACCATGATCTGGCCGTTCGCTGCGACGCTCTAGTCGTCGGATAGCTGCACTAGCGAGCCAGCAACGTGGCCTCGTCCAGGTCTCGCCCAACGAGCGCCGCATAGCGTCCCTTGAGAGCCAGCAACTCTTCGTGAGTGCCACGCTCCACGATCTCTCCGCGATCGAGAACGAGGATCTGGTCGGCATTTCTGACCGTCGAAAGCCGGTGTGCGATCGCGATCGTCGTGCGGCCCGTGGAGAGACGGACCAACGCCTCCTGAACGGCCCTCTCTGTCTCTGTGTCGAGAGCGCTTGTCGCTTCGTCAAGCACGAGTATCGGCGGGTTGCGTAGGACGGTTCTCGCAATGGCCATCCGCTGCTTCTCGCCACCAGAGAATCGGTACCCCCTTTCACCTACGAGCGTTTCATATCCGGCGGGCAGCCGATTGATCACGTCGTGAACGTGGGCAGCTCGTGCAGCCGCCTCGATCTCTATGTCGCTTGCGTCTGGACGCGCGAAACGTAGGTTCTCGCGCACGGTCGCATGGAACAGATACGTCTCCTGCGAGACCACGCCGACGGCATCGGACAGATCGTCAAACGAGACCTCTCGCAGATCAACGTCGTCGATGCGCACCGCGCCTTCCGTTGGGTCATACAACCGTGCGACGAGATATCCGAGGCTCGTCTTTCCCGATCCGGTTTCTCCG
>JAUXJK010000139.1 GCA_030624785.1 Actinomycetes bacterium | reverse complement strand
GCCCTAGATCCCGCTGCACCGCGAGCGCGGCGGCCCGCGATCAGACCGCCTTGCAGCGGCCGCGGTCAGCCCCCGCTTGCGGCAGCCGTGTCAGCTGCGAGCTTCTGAATTGTCTCGTCTGCCGACTTGACGTGGCAGAAGTTCCGGTCGAGATACTCGAGCGCGCCGTTGTGTCCACGCGGGCTCATGGCCGCGCAGCAATCCTCAGCGAGAACGACCTTGAAGTCGCGATCGCCGGCATCTCGCGCGGCGCCCTCGACGCAGCTGTTCGTCCAGACGCCCGTGAGGACGAGCGTCGAGATCTCCATGTTCCTCAGCAGGTGTTCGATGTTGGTCGAGTTGAATGCGCTCGAGCCGGTCTTGACGAGCAGCATGTCGTCATCCTGCGGTGCAAGCTCGTCGACGACCTGAGCGTCGCGCGAATCGGCCGCGCAGATGTGACCAAACGCACGGTGCCGCCAGGTCTGGTCCGAGCCGTCACCTGTGAGAGACGCGCAGGTGGTGAAGATCACGGGGGCACCGTTCTCATGGAATGTGTCGAGAAGCTTGCGCGTATTTGGCACGACGACGTTGTCGCAGCGTCCGTAGGCGTACTCGGCGTCCTCTGCCATGCCGGCCTCGCGGATGCGCGTGTAGCGGTCGCCGTCGCGGGCGATCTGGCCTACGGTGAGGTCGATGACGACGAGGGCCGTCTCGGCGTAAACGAGCGGGAACTCGGGAATCGTCGCGATGACTCGCCACGCCCTGAGCCCTTGACGTTCGTCGGGCTCCGTCGCGCTCATGCGTTCTCTTCGGGTGTGCGGCCTCGCGTTGCTCGCGACGCCGCGGTTGCGTCCTCATCGATCATGCCATCACGAATGATCACGCCGTATATCTCCTCGACGGTCTCGGCCCGTACCAGGTCGTCGTTGACGTCGCGAAGCACGAGCGTCGGATCGCGGTCGAGCGGGTTCCCGTAGCCCCCGCTCGAGGGCGTAACGATGCGGAGCACGTCGCCCTCCTTCATTGGCAGCCCGGCGAGCTTTGCTGGCAGAGCCTCTTCTTCGGGTGTGCCCGGATTCTTGGTCGTCGTACCAACCTGGCCCGGCGAGCCCCCAAAGATGCCGAGCGGAGCCTCCAGATGACGGTCGCCCTGCAACGAGACGAAGCCGTCGGCGAGGATGCGGTTCTCGCGGACGATGCCGATACCTCCGCGCCACTCACCGGGCGCAGCGGGCTCATCTCGTAGCTCGTAGCGTTCGGTCCGAATCTTGTAGTGGGATTCGAGCTCCTCGATCGGGTTGTTGCGGGTGTTCGCGACGAGGCAGTCGACGGAGTCCATGCCGTCTCGTCCGAGGCGGCCGCCGTATGAGCCCTCATTGATCTCGACGTGCACCTGGTACTGCTCTTGCTCGGGCAGGAAGACGGCAAAGGCCGCGACCTCACACGAGGCGGAGTTGCCGGCTGTGGCCTGCTCGGGCAGTACCGGCGCGAGAGCCTGAATGACCAGGTCGGCGAGGCGTTGTGCCTGCGTGAAGCGCGACGTGCAGGCGCGTGGGACCCGCGGGTTGAAGAGGCAGCCGAGCGGTGCCTCCACAGTGATCGGCCGAAAGATGCCGTCGTTCTGGGGGACGTGTTGGTCGATCAGCACCTCGTCCAACAGGAGGGTCCGCACGATGTAGTACGCGGTCACCTGGGTCGTGCCCTCAAACGGTGCGTTGAACGCGCTCGGTGACTCCTTGTGCGTCCCGGTGAGGTCGAGCGTGAGCGCGTCCCCGCGCACCTTCACGGTGACCTTGAGTGGCACCGGCGTTTCGCGATCCAGTCCGTTGTCATCCATATTGCCCTCGGCTGCGTAGTCGCCGTCGGGAATCGCCGAGATGGCCTCGCGTAGCCGGCCTTCTGCGTAGTCCATCCAACTGCTCGCGGTGTCCATGACAACGTGCTTCCCGTAACGACCGAGAAGCTCGATGAAGCGGCGCTTGCCGAGCTCGATCGATGCGAGCTGCGCCCGAAGGTCACCCTGGTTGATCGCCGGCGTACGGACGTTGGCGAACAACATCCGCTCCACCTGTTCGTTGAGCACTCCTCGTTCGTAGAGCTTCAGCGCCGGAAGATGAACACCTTCCGCCCACAGGTCGATTGCATGTTCGTTGTAGCCGGGAGCACCGCCGCCGATGTCGATCCAGTGAGCGTCGTTGGCCGAGTAGGCGACCAACTCGCCCTTCCAGTAGATGGGGGTCGCGACACAGATGTCGCTCGAGTGGGACGCGCCTCTGTACGGGTCGTTGTGGATGATCACGTCGCCGTCTTCGATGTCGTCGCCGAGGAGGCCGATGATCCCGCGGATGTTTCCGGACAGCGCTCCGAATTGCATGGGCGTCTGATCGCTTTCGCAGAGCATGCGCCCGTCGGCGTCGAAGATGCCCGCCCCGAGATCTTCCGATTCGCGAATGATGCTGGAGAAGGCCATGCGCCACAGTGCCGAGCCCATCTCCTTGGCAAGTGACTCGAGGGCTCCGCCGATGACGCGCTGGGTCACCTTGTCGATCTGCGTGCCGTCTGCGCTTGTGGTGTCGGAGCTCTCGTCCGCGTCACTCTCGTTGTCGAGCGGCACGTCGATGATCACGTTGCCGCTCGTTGAGACGGTGCCGACAAAGCCCGGTGGCAGGTAGGTGGTCGAGTCGGTCTGAACGATGAGTGCCGGCCCCTCGATCACGTTGCCGGCCCGCAGCAGCGCGCGATCGTAGTGGCGAGCATCGAGCTCGGTTGGTGTCCCGTCGCGGTCGACGACCATCGGTGCCGTCCCGAGCAAGGCTGCGCTCGGATCGGGCCCGCCAGCTTCGAGACCGGCCCACTCCAGGCCCTCGCCGAGTCCAACCCCCACGACGTGGATGTTGACGATCTCGACGTCCATGTCATCGAATCGCCCGCCGTACTCGCGATCGTGCGCTGCGTGGTAGCTCTCGGCCACCGCCGTGGCTGTGTCGGCGGTCAATGCTCCGGCGGGGAAGGGCACACGAAGTTCGTAGCCCTGGCCAACGTAGCGACAGTCGGCCTCACGCGTCATCGCGATATCCGCCTGCTCGATCCCATCGGCCAGGAGGCGCTCACCCACATCGCTCTCGATCTCGGCGAACTCACGCTCCAGCCGCTTTGCGTCCGCCTGCCCGGCGATCTGAAACACGGTGCGACCAACGGTGCGCGTGATGTCTGATGCGAGCAGACCGATCGCGGACGTGATGCCCGGCGCAGGTGGCACGACGACCGTTGGAACGCGCAGCGCCTGCGCGACCTCGCAGCCGTGGAGCGGTCCGGCGCCGCCGAAAGCTACGAGTGCGAAGTCGCGAGGGTCGTAGCCGCGCCGAACACTATTCAGCTCGATCGCCTGCGTCATGTTGTGGTTGAGGATCGTCACCGTGCCGAGCGCGGCCTCGGCGGCGCTCATCTCGAGTGGCGCGGCTACGTGCTCGGTGATCGCCGCACGTGCACGGTCGACGTCGAGTGCGAGCTATCCGCCGAGGAGGTTGTCCAGCCGGAGTCGCCCCAGCAGGAGGTTGGCGTCGGTCGTGGTCGGCCTGTCGCCACCGCGCCCGTACGCGGCAGGTCCGGGGTCGGCGCCGGCGCTCTGTGGGCCGACCGTGAACATTCCGCCTGGGTCGACGTGGGCGATCGATCCGCCGCCGGCGCCGATCGTTTCGAGATCGAGCATGGGGACGAGTACGTCGTATCCGCCCACGCGCGTGTCCATCAGGTGGCGGGTCTTGGCGCGACCGTCCGGAGCGACGCCGATGTCGGCCGACGTGCCCCCGACATCAAGAGTGATTGTTGATTCGAAGCCGTCCATGCGCCCAGCCCAGACGCCGCCGATCAGGCCGGCGACGGGGCCGGACATCAGCAAACTCACCGGTCTCTCCTTCGCGGCGCTCGCGCCGCTTACGCCGCCATCGGACTGCATCAGGCGAAGCTCGCCTGCGACGCCGAGCTCACCGAGCCCCTCAGCGAGTTCGCTGAGATAGGTAGAAGCTTTCGGGCCCGCGTAGGTGTTCAGGGCGGTCGTCGAGAACCGCTCGTACTCGCGGTACATCGATGCGATCTCGTGGCTTGCGCAGATGAAGGCGTCGGGCATCTCTTCCTCGACGATGGCCTTGGCGCGCTGCTCATGCACAGGGTTGAGGAAGGAGAACAGAAAGCAGATCGACACGGCCTGCACTCCTTCAGCAGCGAGCTTCTTGGCGGCCTCGCGAACAGCTGCCTCGTCGAGCTCGACAAGGGCGTCGCCGTCGGGCGCGATGATTCGTTCGGGCACTGTGAGTCGCAGGCTGCGCGGAACGAGCGGATAGCGCTGCCACGGGAGCTCGTCGTGAAGCGAGAAGTTGCGCGGACGCTTGTGACGGGCGATGTGGAGCACGTCGCGGAAGCCCTCGGTCGTAATCATCCCGGCACGGGCCCCGTTGTGTTCCAGCACGATGTTGGTTACGACCGTGGTGCCGTGGAGGAAGCTCTCGATCTCGGCTGGCGTGAGACCGGCCTGTTCGATCAGCCTTGCGGCTCCGTCTAGCGTCGCGTGAGACGGATCCGCGGGTGTCGATGGAACCTTGAGCAGGTGAACTGCGCCCTCTGCGTCAGCGAGCACGAAGTCTGTGAACGTTCCACCAACGTCGACTCCGATCCGGTTCATTCAGTGGCTCCTCGTTTGGGCCGTCGCTCGCTTGGGGCCGCCTGGACAGGTCGACAGAGACTAGTGCTTGTCTGGCAGTGTCTGAGCTTCGCGCAAACAGGAAAGGGTCCCCATGCTTGAGCTGATCCCTGATCTACCGGCTGGTGTCGTTGGCGTCGAGGCCAAAGGGAAGGTTGAGGACACCGACTACCGCGATATTCTGGTGCCCGCGATCGAAAAGGTTCGGGCGGAGCACGGCAAGGTTCGGTTTCTCTACGTGCTTGGTGACGACTATGACGGTTACACCCTCGGCGCGGCCTGGGACGACATGAAGCTAGGTGTCCGTCACCCGGCCAGCTACGAACGAGTAGCCCTGGTGACCGACCAGGACTGGATGCGCCACTCCGTGAGCGTGTTCGCCTGGATGATTCCCGGCGAGGTCAAGGTGTTCGGCACATCTGGGCTGGACGCGGCGCGTGAATGGGTGGCCGCTTGATCTAGGTGCCCGTGTCTTGTCGCCTAGCGCGACGACGCTCCATCAATCCTCTGAGGAGGCCGAATGATGACCGATCGCACGCCAGCTGTTGCAAGACCGGGCGACGGAACTGAAGTACTCCACGGTGCCGGCGACCACTACACGTTCCGACTGACCGGTGACGACACCGACGGCCAGTACTTCACCATGGAGGGCGTCGTGCCGCCTGGAGGGGGGCCACCACCCCACATTCAGACGCGAGAGGAAGAAGCATTCTTCATCCTGGAAGGTGAGATCACGTTCTGGGCTGACGGCGAGCGCATCTCAGGAACTGCCGGTAGTTGGATCAACATTCCGAAGGGCGTCGTCCACAACTTCAAGAACGAGACGGACGAAACGGCACGATTGCTGATCTTCTTCGCACCGGCCGGGATTGAGCAGGCCTTCCGAGAGATGGTGACCGACGCCGAGAACCCGGCTCACATCGCCGCAGTCGGACGGAAGTACGGCATCGATTTCCTGGAGGGAGACGCCGCCTAACTGAACGTCGTGGCTGTAGGCGTTGGGCGCTCGGCGTCGGCGCGACGCGGCCTACGAGACGATTTCGCCCCACGTTGGTACCTGCTCCCCGCGGGACGCTCGCATTGCACACGGTGATGGGGCGAATCTCAGTCATCGGCATCACGCCCTAGTAGTTCCTGGCCCGGGCGCCTGAGGGTGAGGCGCCATGGGCGCCCGATGGCCGACGCCAACGTGAGCATTGCCGCGGCCCGCGGTTGCGCCACCCGAGCAGCTCGGAGACTTGGCGGCCGCGACTGAGTCGCGCTAGCGGTCCGGCCCCGTGGGACGCGTCAGATAGGAGAGTGCGGCCGAG
>JAUXJK010000199.1 GCA_030624785.1 Actinomycetes bacterium | reverse complement strand
GACTGCGAGTCGAGCGGCAGACCCGCTCGATATCCCAAACCGTAGACCCAGATCGACAGCTCGCGTTCGGCCGTGATCCTCGAGTCCAGTTGCCGCAGCGATCCGGCGGCCGCATTCCGTGGATTGGGAGCCGGTTTCCGGCCCTGACTAACCAGCTGCTCATTGAAGTGTGCGAAGGCTCCGCGAGAGAAGTACACCTCTCCTCGCACCTCGAAGCGAGCCGGGGGCTCCTCTCCCGCCGGAGTCCTCATCCGTAGGGGAATAGCGCCCAGCGTCCGGAGGTTTGCCGTCACGTCTTCGCCCCGGGCTCCGTCGCCCCGAGTGGCACCACGAACGAACTCCCCGTCCTCGTAGACGAGGGTTACCGCCGATCCGTCGACCTTCGGCTCCGCCACAACCCCGACATCGTCATCCGTCTCTAGCCGCTTCTTAACGTCGATGATCCACTTTTCAAGTGCCTCAGCGTCGGTCAACTTTTCGAGCGACCCCATCGGCGTGAGGTGCTCCACCTTCTCGAAACCCTCGGACGGGGGCGCCCCTATTCGTGTGGTCGGCGACGTGGCCGAAGCGTAAGCCGGATTCGCGGACTCAAGCTCCCGAAGGCGATCGAAGAGGGCATCGAACTCGCGATCGCTCAACTCCGGATCGTCAAGAATGTAGTAGCGGTGCGCGTGACGCTCGACGAGCTGTCGCAGCCCGGCGATCTCCACACCGACATCCCGTGAGCTAGACGACATCGAGAATCTCGCCAGGGGTCGACACAAATGCGTCCGGCTTCTCGCGCTCGAGACGAGCTACTGGATGTATGCCGCCCCAGGTCACTGCGATGGCCATCACGCCCGCCGCCTTGGCGGCCTGAATATCGAACGGGGCGTCGCCCACGTACGCCGCTGAGGCAACTGAGCCATCGACACGTTCGAGTGCGGCGTATATCGGGTCAGGCTCGGGCTTCTGCCTGTCCGTGTCATCGCTCGTGATGACGACCTCGAACAGATCGGCAAGATCAAGTAGCTCAAACGTGAGCTCCACGGCCGCACGACCCTTAACGGTGACGACTCCCAATGTCCGATCCTGACTGCGGAGTTCCTCGAGCAGATCACGCACTCCGGAGAACAGCTGGACGTTCTCGTACTGCAAGAGGTTGTGCTCGCGGTACACACGGGTAAGTTCCTCGACTCTCTCTTCGTCGAACTCGCGCATCTGAGCGTCCAATCCATGCCCGCCCACGCCAGCCATCAGCTCAGCGTCGGGAATCGTTCGGGCAAGGACCGTGCGGGTCGCGTGTCGGAACGACGCGAGGATCAGGGGTCCCGAGTCGATCAGCGTCCCATCAAGGTCGAAGAGCACCGACTCGCTGCGCATGGTTCGTGATCCTAGCCGCCGCGGTTCAGACGCCTCAGCTCATCGACCTCCTGAGCCGTATACGCGACGCCTACGAGACACAGGCCATCAGCCAGGGCCGTGCGACCAGCCCGCTCGCGTGGAGCACCGGCCAACAGCTCCATGATCTGTGCGGGTTCCTGCTCGAGCATCGTGCCAACGAGAGTTCGCACCATGTGGCGAAGAAACCCGTCGGCGACGATGGAGAATGTCAACAAACCGCCAGGCTCGCCCGTCCAGGAGGCAGCGAGCACTGAGCGCTCGAATGCGCTGTGCTCGGTTTCAGTCGGCGTGAACGCACGAAAGTCATGAAGCCCAACAATCGTTGCGGCCGCACTCTGGAGCCGTCGCACGTCAAGCGCTCTTGGATGCCAAAGCGCGCGCCGGTCGAGCGCCGACCGACCCCGAGAATTCAGTACGCGGTAGCGATAGGCGCGTGCCTGTGCAGAGAACCGCGCATGGAACTCAGACGCGGCCTCGGTACTTGATCTGAACGCAATATCTGGCGGCAGTCGCCGATTGAGCGCCTCAGCGGCGTGTTCGGTCGGCGGCCCGCCCTCAACGCTCACGCTGACGACCTGTCCGCTCGCATGGACGCCCGCGTCAGTCCGACCTGCCACCGCGAGGTCATGCCAGAGAGGGAAGACCGAATCAAGCGCCTCGCGAACAGCTCCCTCGATGGTAGGTCGGACTGGCTGACGCGCCCATCCGTCGAACCGGGCGCCGTCGTACTCGAGCGTCAGCTTGAGCTTGGTCACGATAGGAGACGCGAGCCGCGACTACGGTAGTTTCGCGTTGGCCGCACCCGCTCTGGGGCTCGCGAAACGGACGGCCTCGCCCGGCGGCTACTCAGCCGCAGCAGTTTGCAGCGCGACTGGCGCCACGCGCGCAGTCGGAACGTAATCGACGAGCTCGAGATACACCAGTGGGGCGGCGTCTCCCGGGCGCGGGCCGATCTTGACGATCCGCGTATACCCCCCGTTTCGATCTGCGAAACGGGGCGCTACCTCGTTGAACAGATCGGCGACCACCCATTTGTGTCTGAGAAACGCAACCGCTTTTCGGCGCGAGGTCAGGTCGTCCCGCTTGCCGATCGTGATCATCTTCTCGGCGATCGGCTGCACCGCTTTGGCCTTGGCCTCGGTCGTCTTGATACGACCGTGCTCGAACAAGGCTGCCGTCAAGTTCGAGTAGAGCGCTTTGCGATGAGCCGAATCTCGACCGAGCTTCTTGCCTGAGCGATTGTGTCTCACGGTGAGACTAGTCCTCTCTGAGAGTCAGGCCGTGAGCCGCGAGGGTCTCGGCGACTTCCTCGATCGACTTCTTGCCGAAGTTCGGTATCGCTGCGAGTTCCGCGTCGCTCTTCGACACGAGATCTCCGATTGTTTCGATACCGACTCGCTTCAGGCAGTTGTAGCTGCGCACGCCCAACTCGAGCTCCTCGATCGGGAAGTTCTCCATGCCGCGCGCCTGCGGGAACTCTGCCTCTTCCTCCACAGGAACCTCGGCGAGGCTTTCCATCGCGTCGAGATCGGTGAAGATTGCAAGCTGACGGATGAGAATCTCAGCCGCCTGAGCGACCGCATCCTTCGGGTCGACCGAGCCGTCTGTTGTGACGTCAAGCATGAGCTTGTCGTAGTCAGTTCGCTGGCCAACGCGGGCAGCTTCAACTTCATATGCAACACGCTTGACGGGCGAGAACATCGCGTCCACCGGGATAACGCCGATGGCCTGATCAGGAGCGCGGTTCTGGTCGGCAGGTACGTAGCCGCGACCTCGGCCGATGGTGAGGGTCATCTCGAGATGACCCTTCCCCGAGAGCTCGGCAATCTGCAGCTCCGGGTTCAAGATCTCAAGATCGGCAGGCGTCTGGATATCGGCTGCTGTAACGGCGCCGGCGCCCTTCTTGTCGAGACGAACCTCGATCTCGGGCGACTCACCGTGGAGACGGCACACGAGTACCTTGAGGTTCAGGATGATGTCGATTACGTCTTCGCGAACGCCTTCGATTGTCGTGAACTCGTGCGCAACACCTTCGATCTTCACGGAGGTGACGGCCGCGCCCTCGAGCGAGCTAAGGAGCACGCGCCGAAGAGAGTTGCCAAACGTGTGGCCGAAACCCCGGTCGAGTGGCTCGATCTCGAAGACGCCACGGCGATCGGTGACCTCTTCGCTGACGATCCTGGGTGTCTGAAATTCCATCAGGCTTGCACTAGCGGCCATGAGTCCCTTCTCGTTCGGATGGTGGTTTAAGTCCTACTTCGAGTAAAGCTCGACGATGAGCTGCTCTTCGATTGGGGCATCAATCTCAGCACGCTCAGGCGCCTTGAGAACTCGAGCGGAAAGATTGTCGTGGTCAGCTTCAAGCCACGCGGGCACAGAAGCGGTGAGGTCGGTCGCGTCCCGTACGACCTGCTCAGCTGGGCTTTGAGGCTTCAGCGAGACAATGTCATCTCGACGCAACCTGAAGCTGGCGATGTTCACGCGTCGCCCGTTTACTTGAAAATGTCCGTGCCGGATGATCTGACGTGCCTGTGCGCGAGAGGATGCAAAGCCGAGTCGATAGACAACATTGTCCAGGCGAAGCTCGAGCAACTGCAGTAGCCGATCGCCGGTGATTCCCGACTGACGCGCAGCCTGCTTGTAGTAGTTGCGGAACTGCTTCTCAAGCACACCATAGAAACGACGCGCTTTCTGTTTCTCGCGAAGCTGCAGGAGATACTCGGACTGTTTGATGCGGCCGCGCCCGTGTTCACCCGGTGGGTAGCTCCGGCGCTCGATGGCGCATTTCTCGGTCAGGCAACGCTCGCCCTTAAGAAAGAGCTTGACGCCTTCGCGGCGACACTTCTTGCATTTCGGGCTGCGATCGCGGGCCAACGAACCTCTCCTTCGACTTCCTAGACTCGGCGGCGCTTCTTGGGGCGCACACCGTTGTGGGCGTGTGGGGTCACGTCTTTGACGCCCAGGATCTCGAGGCCGGCGGCCTGCAACGAGCGCACGGCAGTCTCACGGCCCGAACCTGGGCCCTTGACGAATACTTCGACCTTCTGCAGGCCGTTCTCCATGCCCTTGCGAGCACACGCATCTGCGGTCACCTGCGCCGCGAACGGCGTTGACTTGCGCGACCCTTTGAAGCCGGCCGTGCCAGCGCTCTCCCAACAGATCACGTTGCCGTCGGGATCGGTGAGCGTCACGATTGTGTTGTTGAAGGACGTCTTGATATGCGCCTGACCGACCGCAATGTTCTTCTTGGCCCTGCGGCGCGTTCTTCCGCGACTCGCCGGCCGTCGTGGGGGTGCCATCTTCCAGGTCTCCGTCTACTCGGACTTCTTGCCGCGACCGACCGTCTTCTTCGGCCCTTTGCGCGTGCGCGCGTTTGTCTTGGTGCGTTGGCCTCGCGCAGGCAGTCCTCGCCTGTGTCGCATGCCTCGGTAGGCGCCGATCTCCATGAGTCGTTTTACGGCCTGCGAACGTTCGCGTCGTAGGTCACCCTCGACCT
>JAUXJK010000098.1 GCA_030624785.1 Actinomycetes bacterium | reverse complement strand
TCGGGTTGACCCCCGAGAGGACGGCAGCCAGTCCTAGCGACTTCGGTGCGCTGAAGTTGTCGATTGATGTCATCCATCTCGGCATCTTGGGCTCCTCGCCCTGTTTCGGCCGCTTCTGCCAGCTGTTGTACGCCAGGTAGAGCAGCCCCACGCCCGTCGGGCCGGCCCGGGGAACCGCTCCCGCCAGCTGGCAAGGCACGCGTGCATCAGGCGGCTTGCGGCTGTCCGCGGAGCCATACGTCGATCTGGCGGTTGGGCATTTCCAGGTCGGCCTGGTCGAGGGCCTCCTTCAGCTTCAGGCGCAGGAGGCGCTCGAATGGCCGTCGGTGGCCTGCGGCGACCCAGACGAGCACTCGGAAGGTGACAGCGTCGTCTCCGAGCTCCTGGACACCCTGGACTTCGGGTGCCTTCGTGACGTGCTCTTTCCACTCCGGCTCGTCGGCCGCGTCCTGGGCTGCTTGTTGCAGCACTCTCATCGTCTTCCCGAGGTCAGCGTCGTACGCGACGCCGATTTCGACGCTCGCTCGCGATGCCACCTGGTTCTCGTTGGCCACTCGGTTGATCTCGCTGTTCGGCACGTGCCATAGCGTGCCGTCGGCGTCCCGGATGACCGCAGTTCGGAGCGTCACCCGCTCGACCGTGCCGTTGACGACGCCTACGTCGATCCGGTCACCCACCCCGAACTGGTCCTCGCCCAGCTTGAAGAAGCCGCGAAGAAGGTCCTCGACAACAGACTGGGCGCCGAAGCCGACCGCTAGGCCGAGCACGCCGGCTGAAGCGATGACAGGCACGATCGAGATTCCGATGACGTCGAGGATCATGATTCCGGCGATCCCGTAGACCGTCGCCGTCGAAAGGCTGCGCAGCAGCGACCCGATCGTGGACGCGCGCTCCTCGGCCCGATCGACGCTCCGCTCGGTCACGACCGCATCGCCGTGCTTCTCCGTCTCTTTGCCGATCCGGTGCATGCTCCGCTGAATGACTCGCCGCAAGACCTTGTTCAGGATGAGCGCGCCGGCGATGATGATCACGATCTTGAGTGGCGTTCCGATGATGTAGCTGACCGACTCGGCAACCGCTTCGTTGCCTGTCCACTCCAGAAGGGCGTCGCAGAAGGCCCCCTGGTTGCCGCACGCGACGTCGACGTCGGTGGTTGCCGTCTCGGCCGTCTGAGTACTCGTCTCAGCGGTCTCGTCGGCCTGAGCTAGGTTCAGAGCCATGATGCCTCCTTGAGGTCTTGCGTCCACGAGTGAGTTGGTTGTCGCGACACAGCTTGTCAGCCATCGGTGCCGGCGGCGGGCACCGCGGAACGGTTTTGACGCAACCTCGTCGGTGTGCGATTCTCTCGCCCGCAGTCTCTGTGATCGATGAGTTGGAGGGAATCGTGAGCGAAGAGACTAGAGAGAACCCAGCGAAGGAGCCGTTCGCGGCGGACAGGGACTTCTGGGCGATCATCGGCTACGCGGTGATCTTCGGGATTGTCGGCGCGTTCGCCGGCCTCGCGTTTCTCAAGGTCATCGAGATCGGCGACCTCTGGCTTGACGAGGAGGCGACGGGCTGGTTCGACGGCCACTTGTGGTGGATCGCAGTCACGGCCGGGGCCGGGCTCGCGGTCGGCCTTTTACGTGTCGCTTTTCGGATGCCGGCCCGTAGCGATGGCTTGATCCAGGAAGCCAGCGAGCAGTACGTGGAGCCAAAGCCGGTGCCCGGGACAGTCGTTGTCTCGGCGGTGTCTCTGATCGGCGGCGCCAGCCTTGGGCCCGAG
Organism: Actinomycetes bacterium; assembly: GCA_030624785.1. Classification (GTDB taxonomy): domain Bacteria; phylum Actinomycetota; class Thermoleophilia; order Gaiellales; family Gaiellaceae; genus JAUVPB01. The sequence goes on along the minus strand of JAUXJK010000098.1, from coordinate 5,597 downwards.
GCGGCGCTCGGCGCGATGGGCGGGGGTTTCGCCACCTGGTTCTCGAAGTGGCGAAATCTCAAGGACGAGATTCAGCGCACGAACACGTTGAATGGCATGTCGGGGGCGTTCGGCGGTCTACTCTCGGCGCCGTTCCTGGCGACGATGTTGATCATCGATCTCGCGCGGCCCGGCGGGAAGCAGTTGGTTCGCGTGGTCATGGGAGGCGCGGTCGCCTCGTCGATTGGGTTCATGATCTTCTTCCCGATCATGGGAACGGTGTTCCTCGGCGCCTATGACCTGCCGGACTACGAGTTCGAGAGCTGGCAACTGCTCGCGGGCGTCGTCCTCGGCCTGGTGGCCGCCGCCATTGCTCTGCTGCTCGCCGTCACGATCGGCGTGACGAAGCGCCTGACGACACCGCTCGACCGCATGACGATCCTACGGCCCGTGATCGGCGGGATCGCCTTCGGTGTGATCGCGGTCATCCTTCCACTTACCCTCTTCACCGGGACGGCTCAGCTCGCGACGGTGATCCAAGACGCGCAGAGCCTCGGGACAGCAATGCTCGTCATGCTCGTGTTAGGGAAGATGGTCGCGTTCGCGATCGGCGTGAACACCGGTTTCATCGGCGGCCCGCTCTTCCCGGCGTTCTTCATCGGCGGCACCGCGGGCATCGCAGCCAACATGATCGTGCCCGACCTGCCAATTGCGCTCGCGTTCACGGCCATGCTGGCCGCGGTGCCCGCCGCGATTGTCCCTGCCCCGTTCACGATGGTGCTCCTCGCCGGTCTGCTCACCGGAGTGGGGATTCTGCAGTTCACGCCGATTCTCATAGCGGTTGTCGTTGCCTACATCCTCATCTCGGGCACCGGCGTGATCACGAAGCTTCAACAGCGCGGCTCTGGCGAACAGGCAGCGGCAGGCTAGGCGCAGCCCCGGGGGAGTGGCGGTGGCGGACCGGCTAGGTGGTTGTCGGCAGTGACTCGGACTCGCTGCCGCGGCGCACTTCGACGACCATCGACCCGGACGCGAGGCTCATACCTGCTCGGCCGAGTGCCGTAGACATTGCCCGCATTGCCTGGTCGAGAGCTTCAGTCGTGGCTTCCAGCCCGGAGTCGTGCCAGAAGCGCACCGAGAGCGCGACCGAGTCTTCCCCGAAGCGCCGTGCACGGACTCGCGGCGCCGGAGCTGCAGCAACCGCCTCTGTGCCGACGAGAGCCTCGAGCAGCACGCGCTCGACGGCCTCGAGTGGGTGGCGCGCCTCGACCTCGACTTCGATCGAGGTGCGTAGCTGCTGGTCGGTGGTGTACACAACGATCGTCTCGTCCACGACCTCGGTGTTCGGGATGTGTACTCGCCTACCGTCGCGGAGGCGGAGCACGGTGCTACGCCCGGTGATCTCGAGCACCTCACCCTCGTAGTCCTTGATCCCGATCTCGTCTCCGACCGTGAACGCTGGTCGCGACGTCAGCGCGACGCCCGCGGCGAACTTCTCCAGCATCGGCTTCGCCGCCAGGACAGCGACCACCACGACGAAAACGATCGTGATGGCGAACCAGCCGAGGTCTGCACCCACGAAGCTGAGCGACCAGGCCATTCCAACGAAGATCACAACCCACCTGGCCGAACGGGCTGCCAGCCCGACCAGCTGAAGCGAACTTGTGTCGGGCCGGCCTAGGTACCGGCGAGTAACGCGACCAATGATCGCTGCCGCGACCAGAGTGACCCCAGCCACGACAACAGCGACCAGAACGTCGGTGTTCGACACCTCGGACGTGTCAATGATCCCATCCACGTCCCTGAACGCGAAAAGAAGTGGCAGCCGACCCACGGCGCCCAATCATGTCAGCACCGGCGGCTAGCGGAACACCGCGGAAACCGGGCTTCTATCTACATGTCGAGGCCGGTGAGCCCGACGGCGAGAATGAATCCGAACGTGACGACGACGCCGGTGAGTTTCCCGCTCTTCTTGAACGCCTCCGGGGCCATCTCGTCGGCGATCATCGTCAGCAACGCTCCGGCAGCGAACGCGGACACAAGCGCGCCCGTGAGCGTCCCGCTCTTGTCCACGATCAGGTAGCCAAGGGCCGAGGAGAGGGCCGATACGCCGACGATCGCCACCCACATCATGAGCACCTTGCCCTTGTCCATGCCCGATTTCAGTAGAGCTACGCTCGAGCCGAGCGATTCCGGGAGGTTCGATATCCAGATGGCTGCGACCAGCGCCGCGCTCACCCCTTCACCGGCCGCGATCGCAATGCCGAGCACGGCCGATTCGGGGATCCCGTCCAGCACGGTCCCCAGGACGATCCCGGTGCCCGAGCCCCCTTCGCTGCCCTCAGGGTTCTTGCGTCCGTGACCGCCGATGCGATCGATCAGCAGGTCGCCGACGAAGAACACCAGCGAGCCGACCAGCAGACCGAGCGCTACTTCTCCTACTTCGACCTCCTGCAGGGCGGGAACGACGAGCTCGAACGAGACGGACGAGATCAGCGTGCCGATGCCGAACGCCATGACCAGCCCGACCACGCGCGCGCTCAGGTTGAACCGGAACGCGATCCCCGCGCCGACGAGCAGCGACGAGGCGGCGATGAATCCCCAAAGTGCGGCTTCACCCACGAGCTATGCCCTAGTCGAAGAACTCACGAGCTGGCGACTCTAGTCGAGCCCGTGCTCTTTCTTGAATTGTTTGAGGAGTGGGTCGAGCGTTTCGCTGACATCGAGTCTGCCGTTCGTGATGAAGTCAGAGAACGGGACCTTGTCGGAAGGGGTTGCCTCGCCCGGTGGCTTCCCTGACGGGGTCGGCCACGCGGCTTCGTCAACGATTACCTCGCGGAGGCGGATGTCGTCCTTGGTGATGTTCCAGGCGAGTAGGTCGGTGGCCATCGTCAGCGGCCCGTCGTAGACGAGCCGGATGCCCTGTTCGATCGGGTAGCGCGTGTCGAAGTCGTTGAAGAAGTGGTATGCCACCGCCATGCGCGGCCGGACCCTGTTCATGACATCACCGAACGCGGCCGGGACCGTGTGGACGCGGGTCGCGACGTTCAGCGCAGCTTGCGGGCTGAACCCGTACTTCTCCATCATCAGGTTCGGAGGCATGAAGCACTCGTGAATGGCCAGGTCAGCGCCTTTCGCGTACTTGACGTACCACTTGTTCGGGAGTGTGTCACCGCCGAAGACGAACTTCAGGCCGTTCCATTCCACGCTGTAGCTGACGCAGCCGTCGATCGCGTGGATGGCCGGCCATGAGCGGATCGTGACGCCGTTCTCCTCGTAGACGATCTCGTTCTCCTGGCGGTAGTCGAACTCCTTGACGTCCAGGCCGCCGCCGGCGGAGGGAATGACGCCGAGCCGGGAGTTGTAGTCCCAGCCGTACGTGCTCTTCATGCTCTCGACAAGGTGTTTGGTGCCGAGCTCTGGCTTCTCGCCGCTCGGTCCCCACACGTGTAGGGCACGGTGGCGTCCGCCTGTCCAGCCGCCGATCCACAGCGCGATCAGGTCTCCAACGTGATCCTGGTGGAGATGGGTCAGAAACAGCCGATCAAGCGAGTCATACGGAATCGCGAGGCTCGCGAGGTTCGCCGCGGAGCCCGACCCGATGTCGAAGACGAAGTTGTCGCCGTTGCCCAACTGCACGAGCCAGCACGTCGCCGCCTGACCTCGCCGGGCCGCGGGCATCCCGGTCCCACAAGACACGACGCGCATCTCGTCAGCACCTAACTCCTCCGTCCCCGGGAAATACATGCTCCTACCTGTCGTGCCCATGTCAGATCACTCTCCAGTTCGTCGGCCTGTCGGCAGAGCAACTTACCCCGATCTCCTGATCTCTGTCCTTCTAACCGCGAACAAGCAAGCCCGACATCAGCGAGCGCCACGACCCCATCAGCAGTAGCTACGGAGCGTGCATTGCCCTGGCAATTGTTCTGCATTTGGTGCATGCTGCATCGCCCTAGGCCCCCGAGACATGACCCCGTTCTCCTATTCACGCCGAGTCAAGCTCCGCGAGCTGGTGCGGACGAACTCGCTGCTGGTCCCGCTGCTGTTCGCGCTTGCCGCGGCCGGGCTCGGGCTCGCCCTGCCCGAGCTCGACGAGACCTTCACGTTCCCTCGCACCTTCGGCGCCACCTCAGCTCAGGTGCTACTGGGAGCGATCGCCACCGGCTTGATCACGCTCACGAGTATCGCGATCTCGATTTCGATCGCGGGCCAATCGTTTGGAAGCTCGGCGATGTCGCCACGGATCCTGCGGTGGTGGTCGCTTTCGCAGAAGCCCAAGGTCGCGATCGGCATGTTCGTCTTCACGTTCACCTACGCCCTGATCGTGCTCGGGAGAATCGCGCCGACCGATGATCCCGACTTCGTCCCCAACATGTCGGTCTGGCTTTCGATGGGCTTCCTGCTGCTTTGCGTCGTCGCGCTCCTCTGGCTGATGCGTTACATGAGCACGACGCTCCGTCAGGTCGAGACGCTTGACGCGGTCGCCAAGCGTGGTGCGAAGGTCATCCGTCACGCTCACCCGCTGCTCGAGGAGGGTGAGCAGGAGGAGCCGCCGTGGAAGCCGGGTGCGACGGGTGAGAACGGTCGCGTTGTTCTCAACGACAGCGGGCGAGGCGTGATCGTCACCTTTCACACCACCGGACTCGTCGATGAGGCGAAAAAGGCCGACGCTGTTCTCGCTCTCCTGCACACCCCGGGGAGCTTTATCACGCTCGGCCAGCCGTTGTTTCTCGTGTCTCCCGGCGACGCGGCCATCGACGCGAATCGGCTCCAGGGCATGATCGCCTACAGCGATGAGCGAACCCTCGAGAGCGACCCGCTCTACGCGATTCGTTTGCTCGTGGACATCGCGATCCGCGCGCTGTCACCGGCCATCAACGACCCGAGCACAGCGGTGCAGGCGCTCGACCGGCTCGGAGGGCTCCTGCGATTGCTCGGTCCCCGTCGGCTCTCAAGCGGAGCGGCACGAGACGACGAAGGGGCTGTCCGCCTCGTCGTGCCGCTGCCGCGCTGGGACGAGTACCTCGACGCGGCGCTGACCGAGATCCGCCAGTTCGGCGAGGGGCAGATGCAGGTCGCGCGGCGGATGCGCGCGTTGCTCGAAGATCTCCTCGACGTCGTTCCCGACTTCCGTCGCCCGACCGTCGAGCGCCATCTTCGGCTGCTCGAGCAAAGTGTTGAGCGAGGCTTCCCAACACCCGAGGAGCGGGAACTCGCGGCGATCGCCGATTCCGAAGGCCTCGGCGCACCACGCAGCACGTCAGTCACGGACTAGGCCGCGCTACCGTCGAGGTGCCAGAGGGCTGCCGATCGTGCTGAAGTAGAAGGCGCCGTTCATGTCCGGTCTGAAGATCCTCTTCGCCCAGTTTCGCCAGTCGTGGTGCTTCCACGGGGCACCTCCTCGTCGCGGGAACACGAGGCTCGCGTCGTCACGTATCCCGCTGGCTAGGCGCCACTCGGCGACGTCGTTAGCGAACGGGGCGAGCAGGGTCGTCTTAGGGTCTACGGCCTGCTCACCAGATGCCAAAGAGGTCGATTAGCATGGGTTTCTTGGAGGACGAGTAGCGGCCTTCTAAACCGCGGCTCCCTCGAATTCGCGGCCGTACGTGACGTCTGAC
>JAUXJK010000081.1 GCA_030624785.1 Actinomycetes bacterium | reverse complement strand
TCGGAGCTGGTGCCGATCGAGGAGCGTGGCCCATACGTACATGCGACGATGGCGGGGACGGGACACGCGCGGGTCGCGCTCCTGTGCCACCACGACACCGTCTTCGACCGAGGCACGGCGGCAGCCCGTCCATTCTCGCGCGACGCGAACCGCGCATTCGGCCCCGGCGTCGCTGACATGAAGGGCGGTCTTGCTCTTGCTGCCCACGTTGGGCACTGTCTTTCGAAGTCGCCGTGGTCGTTTGGACACCTCGAGCTGGTGTCAGCGTCGGATGAGGAATCACGCCCACACGCCCTGCGCACAATCGAACGGCTCGAGGGGTTCGACGCCGTCCTGTGTTTCGAATGTGGTCGCGTCGACGGCTCGGTGGTATCGGCCCGAAAAGGCGGGCGCTGGTTTCGGGTGCGCGCGGCAGGCCGCGCGGCTCACGCGGGCGTCGCACCCGATGAAGGGCGCAACGCGGCACGGGCGATCTGTCACGAGGCACTCCGTCTGGAAGCGCTCGATGGCGCCAGGGCTGGAATGACTCTGCAGATCACTGGCCTGCTCGGCGGAATCGGTTTGAACACCGTGCCGGAGGAGGCCGAGCTAACCGCCGATCTGCGAGCCGTACGCGCGGAGGATCTGGCGTGGGCGATGCAGCAGGTCGAGGCCTTTGGAAACTACACCGACATCGAACTCACGCTCGAGGATCTGGGCGGCCCGCCACCGTTCGAATGCAAGCCACCAGTGCTGCGTCTGGCCGAAACTGCGGTAGCCCTGGGCAGGGAGTTGGATCACGACTTCGACCACGTTTCAACTGGCGGAGTCTCGGACGGATCGTGGACTGCGTGGTACGGCCTGCCGACGCTCGACGGGCTCGGGCCCGTCGGCGGGCTAGATCACACGGCCGCCGAGTACATCGAACTCGACACGATTCCCGCGCGGGCCGGAGTGGTGGCCGGAGTCATCGCAGCCATCGAACTCGGTCTGCTCGCCTGAGTTGGCGAGCGGTCGGTCGCTCTAGTCACCTGCCGAGACGTCGACCTCCGGGTAACGCTCGCCCGCAACAGCGAGAGCTGGAGAGGTCTCTTGAATCTTGTGAAGCTCATCCGCGCTCAGCGCGATGCCAACAGCGCCGATGTTCTCCTCGAGATGGCCCATGCGTGACGTTCCGGGAATCGGCACGACATCGTCGCCCTGGCCGAGCAGCCACGCGAGTGCAAGCTGGGCCGCGGTCACATCGCGTTTCGACGCGAGGGCTTCGACGAGATCGACGAGCTCCAGATTGCGTTGGAAGTTCTCGCCCTGAAAACGCGGAAGTGTTCGCCGATAGTCGTCGGGTCCGAAGTCATCCGGCGTTCGAATCGCACCGGTCAGGAACCCACGGCTCAGCGGGCTGTATGCAAGAAAGCCAATGCCGTGCTTGCGTGTCGCATCGAGCACCCCCTCTTCCGGCTCCCGGCTCCACAGCGAGTACTCCGTCTGCACCGAGCTGAGCGGGTACACCTCGTGGCCACGCTCGATGTCGTCGGGCTCAGCTTCGGAAAGTCCGATGAAGCGAACCTTCCCTGCGTCAACAAGCTCGCCCATCGCCCCGACCGTTTCCTCGATAGGAACGTCAGGATCTACGCGGTGCTGCTGGTAGAGATCGATGTAGTCGAGACCCAGGCGTCGCAGCGACGCATCACAAGCCTCGTGGACATACTCGGGGCGCCCGCTCAACTCGAGCCATGTCCCGTCGGCATCACGCTTGAAGCCAAACTTGGTTGCCACCTTGACCTCGTCGCGGCGATCGGCGACAGCACGCCCTACGAGCTCTTCGTTGATGTGCGGTCCGTAGCAGTCAGCCGTATCGAGGAGATCAACACCGAGTTCTAAGGCTCGATGAATCGTGGCGATCGACTTTGTCTCCTCCGGCACGTTGTAGAAGTCCGACATGCTGAGGCACCCGAGCCCCATCGACGACACCTCGAGACCTTGCTGGCCGAGCCTACGTTTCTCCATCGATTCTCCTTACTAGTGCCACCGCCTGAGCGGCAAGGCCCTCTTCACGCCCCACGAAACCCAGGTGATCGGTCGTCGTCGCACGAACAGAGACCATCTCCATCCCAACGTTGATCGCTTCGGCAAGCCGAGCACGCATGGACGCTCTGTGAGCCGCAATCCTCGGACGTTGCCCGATGAGTATGCAGTCGGCATTGACGAGCTCAAAACCAGTTTGCAGCACGACGGCATACGCCTGCCGCAGTAGGTCGATCGAGTCTGCGCCCTTCCACCTGTCATCGTCCGACGGGAAAAGCGAACCGATGTCATCGAGGCCGGCCGCGCCAAGGAGTGCATCCGTCAAGGCGTGCGCAATTACATCGCCGTCAGAATGCCCCGCCAACCCTGGTTCGCCAGGAAACGGAACGCCGGCCAGCACCAGCGGAAGATCGTGGTCGAAAGCATGTGCGTCGACGCCTATGCCCACACGCAGATCGCTCACTGCGTTGCCTGCGGGAGCGCCATGCCTTTGATGCTACGCGCAAATCGTGTGGCCCGTGAGAAGTGACCGCCGCGCACGCACCCGCCAACGAAAGTGCGTGCTTCTCAGCTCGGAAGCGCCTCTAGGCGTCGATCTCGAGCGGTGAAGACCGCTACGTCGCTGATGCCCGTTGCGCGCAAGAGCTTGAGCGCTGCTTCGTAGTCCTCCCCTACGAGGTCCGGCTGATGGGCGTCGGAGGCCAACGTCACGGGCACGCCCTCTCGCGCGCAAGCAGCCAGGAAGTACGGATCCGGGTAAAGCTCCGAAACAGGCTTCCGCAGACCCGCGGTCGACACCTCGACGGCGACACCGGAGCGCCCGATCGTCGCAGCCGCGCTCGCGTACAACTCCTCCTCGATGTTCCGACCGGGGCGAATGTCAAAGATCTTCACGAGATCGGGGTGAGCGAGTACGTCAACCAGGCCACCAACGGCGAACTCGGCGAGAGCATCGAAATATGCCCGCCAGATCTCTTCCACTCCAAGGCGTTGCCAGACGCCGTTCTCGGCGTCTGCGCTCTCATCGACTGAAAGATCCCCAAGCCAGTGGATGGAGCCGAGCAGCAGATCCCACGGGTACCCATCCAGCAGCTCCGCAAGACGCTCCTGCCGCCCGTCGACGTAATCGACTTCGAGCCCCAGCTTCACGGGAAGTCCCCGGTCTTTGGCTCGACCGATGACCTCGCAGTAGACGTCGAGGTCGAACGTGCATCGGTCAAGTTGATAGGGAAGCGTCCAGATCTCACGCGTCTGCGTGAAGTAGTAGGCGTGCTCGGTGAAGGCGATCTCGTCGACCCCGAGCTCGAGAGCACGCTCCACAAATCGCTGCATCGTGTCCAACGAATGTCTCAGCGGCTCGGAACCGCCTTCGAGTTGACCACGCAGATGCATGTGGTAGTCGACGATCACGGGCGCGCGAGCCCCTCGACGAGTGCCAGATCAGCCTCGGTCGTGATCTTGGCGAGCCGCGGATCGCCGAGCGTTACGCGTACCCGCCCACCGATCGCCTCGACCATGCCCGCGCAGTCACTGGCGGTTTGATCGACCTCCGCCAGCGCTCGACGGAAGATCTCGGCCCGAAAACCCTGCGGCGTCTGAACGACGAACAGACCATCGCGAGGGACCGTTCGTTCAACCAGACCCGCTGGTGCCTGCTTGATGGTGTCCGAAATAGGCAGGCCCGGAACCGCACCGTCGATGTCATCACGAAGTGCTTCAACAACCCGTTCAATCACGTCGTCGGTGACCAGCGGGCGCGCGGCGTCATGGATCAAGATGATGTCGGCCTCGGCCGGCACCTCCGCCACGCCAGCCCTGACCGAGTCGACACGAGTGTCTCCGCCAGGCACGCAGGTGATCACGTTGCTTGCGTTCTCTTCCTCGGCGCACAGAATCGCGGACTCCTCCCAGCCCGGGGGAGCAACGACCACCACGTTCCCGACGATCTCACTGGTATCGAGACGGGACAGGCTCTCAGCGAGCAGCGGCCTCCCGTTGAAGGCAACGAACGCTTTCGGCTGACCGGCGCCGAGACGCTCGCCGCGGCCCGCGGCAACGAGAACCGCCCAGACCTCGGTCATCTTCGACGCTGCCCGGCCCCTACAGAAACGACGTGGGCCGCGATCAACTCGCGGCCCACGCCCACCATAGTTCTCTTGACCGTTCGCGCTCTAGGCGGGAACGACGGCCACTTCGCTAGCGGTTGTGAGAAGCCCGTCAAGCCAGACGCCTGCTTCTTCCTCGTCCATCTCTTTTGCGTACATGAACTCGCTCGACAGGATCTTCTTTGCCTTGACGAACATCTGCTTCTCGCCCGTCGAGAGGCCCTTGTCCTGTTCGCGGAGCGAGAGGTTGCGGACAACTTCTGCCAATTCGAAGATGTCGCCGGTCTTCATCTTGTCGCGGTTGTACTTGAATCTGCGGTTCCAGTTCTTCGGCATGTCCGTTCCTGACCCATGCAAAACATCGACAACGCGCTGCACCGCTTTTTCGTCGATGACCTTCCTCAAACCCACCTTCTCTGCGTTCTCGGCTGGCACGTTGACGGTCAGATCGTTGTGCAGGATCTGAATCGTCAGATACTCGCGAGACTCGCCGAGCACGGTCTGCATCTCCTTGGTGATTACAGTGCCTGCCCCGTGATGGGGGTAGACGACCTTATCGCCGATGTCGAACAATCCTCCTCCTCCAAAGCTTCAGGCGCCCGGAAAAAGCGCTCTGAACGCTCGCGCGCTGCAGCCATTGTACCGCCAAGCCCCTCCAGCAAGGCAACCTGGAACCGCCCAGATGGGTGACTGGCATGCCCCGAAAGGGTGAGCAGCCCGGCGTTGTTGGCTATAGATCGAGGTAGCGATCGACCAGGTTGTGTTCCTGGAGGCGCCGCAGACCTTCGCGAATCTCCCTCGCCCGCACCGCGCCAACGCCCTCGACCTGTTCCAGGTCGCGGTGGCTCGCCCGAACGATCGCATCGAACGACCCGAGATCGCGCACCAGACGCCGCACAACTCCTTCCGGCACTCTCGGAATATGCGACAACATGCGATAGCCGCGCGGCTCGACCGAGAGATCGAGAGGGTCGGTCCCTGCGTCGTATCGGAGAAGCTCGACGTATCTCTCCGGATCGACCGACTCGCTTGAGCTGAGATTTCCAAGCGCCTCAACGGCGGCCGCGCCCTTGCCCTTGCGGCCGTCGGCGATGTAGTCGAAAACGACCGCGGCCCGCTCGCGCTGCACACCTTCGGCCAGGTCGTCCAGCTGCATGCGAATAAGGCGGGCCTCCTGGCCAAGTTCAATACAGTCGCGCTCGACCTCGTCGGCCATGCGGTGAGTCATCTCCGCCCGCTGCAGAACAACGATCACGTCGTCGAGGGTGACGGCGCTCTGAAACTCGAGCGCTGTCAGCCGCGTGAGTCCCTGATCGAGACGTTGACGGTAGCTATCGAGCGTTGCCAATGCCTGGTTGGTACGGCCGAGAAGATCCGAAATCCGAGCGAGTTGGTAGCGAGCCTCGCCGTGGAACAGGGTGACCGTTTCGCGCTGCTGAGATATGGACACCATCATCGCGTTGGTCTGACGAGCAACTCTCTCGGCTGTCCGATGCCGAGTGCCGGTCTCGGACGAGGGGATATTCGCGTCGGGCAGAAGCTGCACGTTCGCGTAGACCAGGCGGCTCAGTTCGCGATTCACGATGATCGCTCCGTCCATCTTCGCGAGCTCGTAGAGGTGCTGAGGTGAGAATGGGAGATTGATCCGCATGCCGCCCGAGAACAGGAATGCGAGCTTCGACGGCTCGCCGATTGCGATCAGGGCACCGAGTCGTGCACGGATGATGTCGTCAATCCCGCGCCTCAACGCGGTTCCAGGCGCGACCGTTCGAAGCGCCTCAAGGAGTGCGTTATGAATCGGGGTCTCGGCTGGCATCGATGGCAAGCTCGAGCGCGGCGCGAAGCGTGTCGGCTCGAGCAAGCTCTATCTTGCCAGCCGCCTCGGTGTCAGAAGCTACGAGCACGCTCTCGAGCCCGAGCTTTGAGCACTCGCCGAGGCGTCGCTCACTCTGAGGCACCGTTCGTAGGCGACCGGTAAGACCGATCTCAGCGAAACAGGCGAGCCCTCTGCGCACGGGAAGGCCTCGCGCAGCCGACGCGATTGCAAGAGCGATGCCGAGATCAGCCCCCGGCTCGTCAACACGCACACCTCCGGCGACGTTGACGTAGACATCTGACTGTCCGAGATTCATCCGCGCATGACGGTTTAGTACGGCGACGATCATCGCGAGTCGTTTCGGGTCGACACCAGTACCCACCCGGCGAGGCATCGCGAGGTCACTGCGAGCAACAAGCGCCTGCACTTCAAGCAGAATCGGACGCGTACCCTCAAGTGCGCACGTAACAACCGAGCCGGGTTGATCCGGCTCGCTCTTTCCGAACAGCTCCGACGGATCGGCCAGCCCAATCAGGCCCGCAGCCGTCATCTCGAAGACACCGATCTCATTCGTTGAACCGAAGCGATTCTTGACTGCTCTCAGAACGCGATGAGCGCGATACCTGTCGCCTTCGAACTGCAGCACACAGTCGACGAGATGCTCAAGAACGCGCGGGCCGGCAAGCGCCCCTTCCTTGGTCACATGCCCGACAAGAAACATGGCGATGTTGCACTCCTTTGCAATGCGGAGCAGCCGCGCAGTTGCCTCGCGTACCTGTGAGACCGAGCCGGGCGCTGAACCGATGTCCGGATCGAAAAGCGTCTGGACAGAGTCGATGACACACACGAGAGGTCGCTCGTCTTCGAGCGTTGAGCAGACGACGTCGAGATTCGTTTCGGCAAGAACTCCGACATCGTCCACGCCGCCAACTCGCTCGCCACGCAGCTTGACCTGAGCGGCCGACTCCTCGCCCGTTACCAGCAAGACCGAGTGATGCCGACTCAGCTCGGCGAGCGCCATCAGCAACAGTGTCGACTTGCCGATTCCTGGATCGCCCGAGACAAGCACGAGCGACGCGGGGACAAGCCCTCCTCCCAACACGCGATCGAGCTCGGAGACGCCAGTGGGCAGACGAGCCGCGTCGTCGGCTTCGACGTCTACAAGCCGAAGAATTGGCTTCCTAACCCCGGCGGCTTTCTTCTTGGTCGCGAGCGGCGTCACCTCTGCGGTGAGCGTTCCCCACTCGCCGCACGATGGGCAGCGGCCGAGCCACTTCCCGGTTGCGTAGCCGCACTGGCTACACGCATGTTGGACGGCAGCCTTCGCCACTAGACGATTCTACGATTGCCGTCTGACGGCGACCGCACCCAATGCAACGAACGTGTCGTAGGTCCGCGCCGAGCGTCTCACCACTCGACCGAGATGCCTGAGCTTCTGTCCGAGCTGCGACGAACTGGTCTAGTACTCGCCAGCTACGTCGCCGTCGGTCTCGACGACGCCGCCATCTGATTCGTCGGCAGGTCCCTCAGCCGGAACAGTGACCTTTTCGCGCTCCTCGGCATCCTCTTCGGGCTCGATGACGTTGATGTCGATTTCGTCCTCGCCCTCCTTGCGGTCGACGTGGATTGTCGACCCGGGCAGAAGCTCTGCGCCGAGAACGAAGTCGGCGAGCGGGTCCTCGATGAACCGTTGAATAGCTCGTCGCAATGGACGCGCGCCCATCGCCGGATCGTAGCCTTGTTCGACGAGAAGTTCTTTCGCCGCGTCGGTGAGCTCGATCGTCGTCTCGTACTGGGCCATCTGCTCCCTGAGCCGATGCAGCAGGAGTTCGACGATCTCGGTGATCTCCTCTTTCGAGAGCTTGTGGAACACCATGACCTCGTCGATACGGTTGAGCAGCTCAGGCCGGAAGACCTTCTTGAGCTCGCCCATGATGCGGCTCTTCATATCGTCGTACGAGAGACCAGCCTCGTCATCGGAGACGGTGAAGCCGAGCGTCTGATTCTTGGCGATCGTGGCTGCCCCGATGTTCGAGGTCATGATCATGATCGTGTTTCGGAAGTCGACCTTCCGCCCCTGCGCATCTGTCAGCTTTCCGTCTTCCAGGATCTGAAGAAGAATGTTGAAGACGTCGGGATGTGCTTTCTCGACCTCGT
>JAUXJK010000288.1 GCA_030624785.1 Actinomycetes bacterium | reverse complement strand
GGCAACTCCAGCCGTTGAATCGGTTCCTCGAGTACGACCCCGGCTACGTCTCGCCTGCAAAGGAGGCGCTATCGATGCTTGGTATCGATTGCGGCCCGGTTCGTCGACCGTTGCCGGACTTCCCTGCCGAAGAGCGGCCAGCGCTTCAGGCAGCGCTCGCAGGTCTCGGTGCGCTCGAGCCGGTGTCCGGATGAGGTACGTCACCTATTCGCTCAACGGCAACGATCCTCGCGTCGGCGCGGTCGAGGACGACACCATTGTTGATCTTCAGGCCGCCTACGCTCAGGCGCTAGTGAGCGCCGGCGATCCACGGGCCCGCGAGCTGGCCGCGCTGCGGATCCCAGCCGATATGACCAGGTTTATTGGCGGCCTGGAGCCCTCCTGGTCGGCGGCCAAGGAAGCGCTTGCCTTTGTCAACAATGGAGGCGAAGACGGCCTTCGCACGCCACTTGCCGACGCGAAGCTCCACGCACCGCTGATGCCGCCGATCATCTTCAATTCGGGGCAGAACTACTGGGATCATCGCGACGAGAAGCCGGTGGTCGATCAGAAAGACCCCGAGTTCTTCCTCAAGGCTCCGCTGGCAGTCATCGGGCCGGATGAGCCGGTCATCCGCGATGAGATCGTCACGAAGAAGCTCGACTACGAGGTCGAGCTAGCCGTCGTGATCGGAAAGCCCGGCCGGCACATCCCGAAGGAGAAGGCGCTAGAGCACGTGTTCGGGTACACGGTCGCGAACGACATTACGGCACGCGACCGCCAGGCGGTCCCACACCCCGAGGGTGGCTTCGAGTACGCGCTCGGGCCGGGCAAGAACTTCGACACGGCCGCGCCACTTGGCCCATGGATCGTCACGCGCGACGAGATCGACGATCCACAGGCGCTCGGAGTTCGGACATATGTCAACGACGAGCTCCGCCAGAGCAACTCGACCGAGAAGATGATCTGGGACGTCGTCACGCTGATCGAGTTCTTCTCGCACTTCTACACGCTGCAGCCAGGCATCGTCCTCGAGACCGGAACGCCGGGCGGAACGGCCTGGGCAACCGATCCGGAGATCGGTGGCAAGCCCTACGACAGAAGCGACGTCGTGCGCGGCAGCTACCTAGAGCCCGGAGATCGCGTCACGGTCGAGATCGACGGCATCGGCTCCCTGTCGAACCCCATCGTCGAGTCGTCGTGACGGAAGGGACGCACTCAACATCGTAAGCCAGCCGGCCAACGCCTAGCGGCCGGCCCGTGAGCCGGGTCGGCCCGCAACCGAGGAGGACGACCAGTGAGTTTGCTCATTCCTGATGTACCGACGCTCTTCCTGAACGCGAGGCTAATCGACGGAACTGGCGCTGACCCCGTTCCCGATGGTTGCGTTCAGATCGAAGGAAACGAGATCACCAAGGTCGGTCGGCGAGCAGATTTCTCCGACAGCCCGAACGGTAACTTCCGGGTGGTCGATCTCGAGGGCCGAACGCTCATGCCTGGGCTCGTTGAGGGCCACTTCCACTGCTCATTCTGGGGCGTACGCGAACTCCCCGACCTCGACCTGAAGCTTCCGGCCGAGCGGACGACGGTCTATGCCGTCAAGAACCTCGAGCTTGCGTTGCGCTGCGGCTATACGTCCGTGGCCAGCGCAGGCGCACTTCACCGAATCGACGTGACGCTACGCGACCTGGTCGACGAAGGCGTCATTCCCGGCCCGCGTATGGCAGCGTCGGGCCGCGACGTGTGCGCGACCTCGGGCATGCTCGACTGGAACCCGAGCTTCTGGAAGCTCGGAATGGACGGCCTGGCGATTTTCGCCGACGGAGTCGACGAGGTGCGGCGCGCGGTGCGCCAGAACATCAAGGAAGGCGCCGACGTCATCAAGCTCTACGTGACCGGCGAGGGACTGCTGCGACCCGGAGTTCCTCCGGAAGAGACGATGTACTCGCTCGAGGAGATCCAGGTCGCCGTTGACGAGGCACACAAACGTAACCGTCAAATTGCGGCACATGTCCGCGGGGTCGATGGGGTGAAGCTGTGCGCTGAGGCTGGCGTCGACGTGCTGGAGCACGCTACGTATGCCGACGACGAGGCCGTCGCGATGATCGCCGAGCGCAAAGACGACATGTTCGTCGTGCCTGGTCTCGGCTACCACTGGGGGATTCTCGAGAAGGGCGTCGAGTGCGGGATCCCGCCGGGTGTCATGGCGAAAACGGAGTACCAGGAGGAATGGGAGCTTGGCTGCGTCGCGATGGACAAGCTACGCAAGGCCGGTGTTCGCGTCGTCCCGGGTGGCGACTACGGCTTCGTGTGGTGTCCACACGGCGAGTACGCCAAAGACATCGAGTTGTTCGTCACGGATATGGGCTTCAGCCCCATGGAAGCCATCGTCGCGTCAACGAAACACGGCTCAGAACTCGTGCGGATGGAGCACCTCACCGGGACGATCGAGGAGGGGAAGCGCGGGGACGTGCTCGTCGTCAACGGAGACCCTCTCGACGACATCACGATTCTTCAGGATCGAAGCAAGCTCGATCTCGTGATGAAAGACGGCAAGGTCTACGTCAACAACCTTGGGCTCGAGCAGGAGCTGGCGGCGATCCCCGACCTGATGATGGACATCGAGAAGATCCAACTCGAGAACGCAAGGCCGCCGACAATGCCTACGGCTGCAGAAGTGCAGCACTAGGCGCCGAGCCGCTAGGCGCCGAGTCGGGCATATCGGAGGGCAGGGGCATCGAAGCCCTGCCGCGACCGTGGGAGAGACATGGCTAGCATCGAAATCAACGGAGTATCGATCCACTACGAGCAGCAGGGCAGCGGTCCTGCGGTCGTTCTCGTACACGGCCTGGGCGGCTCGGCCCAGCTTTGGGAGCAGCTCGTGCCAGCACTTGCGGGCGAGTTTCGTGTCGTGTCCTACGACTTGCGCGGGGCGGGACAGAGCGACAAGCCGCCGGGGCCCTACACGCTTGACCTACTGGTCAGCGACCTTGCCGCGCTCGTCGAGGCGCTCGAGCTTGCGCCGGTAATCCTCGTTGGGCACTCGTTGGCCGGGGGTCTCGTCCTTGCCTACGCTGCCGAGCATGCCGATGACGTCGCCGCCGTGGTCGGGGTTGGGGCCGTTTGTGAGGTACCAGACGCGGGTCGCGCCGGCTTGCGCGAGCGTGCCGCGGTCGTTCGCGACGGCGGGATGGCAGACGTCGCGCAGGTCGTCGCCGAGAATGGCACCGATCCATCGTGGCGCGAGCGTGACCGCGATGCCTACGAAGGCTTCCGTGACGCCGTAGCCGCGAACGATCCTGAGGGGTACGCCGCTCTCGCACTCGTCGTCGCCGATCTTGATGTGTCAGATCGATTGGAGCGCATCGCTTCGCCGGTGCTGTTGATCGCTGGTGGGAGCGACCCGGTATCGCCACCCGCGGCGAACCTTGCTAGCGTCGAGCGGCTTCCGAATGCGACCTACGTTTCCGTAGCGGAGTGCGGACACATCATCCCGCTCGAGCGGCCGCAGGAGCTCCTGGACTCGGTCAGGCCGTTCCTCCGTGAACACGCCGAACTTGGCGCCTCTCTCTAGTCTCTCGACGTGGC
>JAUXJK010000231.1 GCA_030624785.1 Actinomycetes bacterium | reverse complement strand
TGAACTCTTCCGACTAATGGATGACTCTCAACATGACTGGCGATCAAAGGATCTGGATGATGTCCTCGACGCAATCTTGCGACTCGAGAATATGGACGAAGGCCGACGGTTTTTCCGTGATCTCTGCACGCCGTCCGAGCTCGAGGCCATGGCGCAACGATGGAGCGTCGTACGACTGCTGGAGCGCGGGCTCCCCTATCAGGAGGTCTCGCGACTCACAGGTGCGTCAACTACAACCGTCACGCGCGTTGCGCACTGGCTCAAACGAGGAGAGGGGGGATACCGATTAGCGCTCGAACGTTCACCGAAGCCGGAGACGGACGTCTAACGATCGCGATTCCGGCCAAAGGCCGATTGCGAGAGCCGTCATCGCACCTACTTGAGGTCGCAGGGCTCGGACCAGAACAACCTGGCGAGCGGGCACTCGCCTTTCCCTGTCGCAATGCCCCAGTTGATGTTCTGCTTGTCCGTGCTGCGGACATCCCGGAGTACGTCCAGGACGGCGTCGTCGATTGCGGCATCACGGGTGCAGACCTTGTGAAAGAGCGTGGCGCACGGGTTCGAGAGCTGTTGCAGCTCGATTTCGGAGGCTGCACTCTTCAGGCCGCTGTCCCGCAGGAGAACGAAGCGACCGCTGTGGAGGATCTCGCGGGAATGCGCGTGGCGACGGTCTTTCCTCGCCTGACCGCCGAGCTGCTCTCAGAACGCAACGTCGAAGTAGAACTCGTCGATGTCACCGGCTCGGTTGAGGTAGCACCCCGACTCGGGCTTGCCGATGCGATCGTCGATCTCGTCTCGAGCGGAAACACGATGCGGACCAATGGTCTGCGATCGCTCGGTGTTCTGTTCTCCTCCGAAGCGGTTCTCATCAGCCAGGAGGATCCCGACGAGGATGCCGAGCAGCTCGGGAGAGTTTTCAAGAGCGTGGTCGACGCGCGAACGGCTCGCTATCTCATGATGAACGCTCCGGCCGAGGCGCTCCCGGCGATCTCGAACCTCGTGCCAGGGCGCCGCTCACCGACCGTGATCCCCCTGAGCGAAGACGGTATGAACGCCGTGCACGTGCTGGTGCCGGCTGCCGAGGTCTGGCAGCTCCTGCCGAAGCTCGAAGAAGCGGGAGCCTCCTCGATCCTGCTCGTACCGGTCGAGCGCATGCTCGGATAGCTGTGGAGACACTTCCCGAGTCATTTGCCGAGTACACGTGGGCTCCGTCGACATCGGAGCTCGCGTCGCGTTGCGGCCTCGACGCGTCAGAGATCGTCCGCTTCGACGGCAACGTGCCAGCGTGGCCGCGGGGATACGTACGTCCGGGTGCGGTAGCGGGTGCCCTCGCAACCGTGAATACATACGCGCACGGGGGCTACCCGGAGCTGATCGACGCGATTGCCACGTACGTTGGAGTCAGCCCCGACAACATCGTCCTTGGCAACGGATCTGACGACCTCATCCTGCTCTGCGCACGCACGTTCGCCGGTTCCGGAGACACGGTTGCGATCGCTGACGAGCCGACCTACCCGCTCTACAGAACAGCCGCGATGCTCGCCGGCGCGACGGTTGGCTCCGAATCGCCAAGCGTGACATATCAGTGTCGACCCAACAATCCGAGCGGAGCGCTTGACGCGCTTGATCCGCGCCGCCCCCTGGTCGTCGACGAGGCGTACTACGAGTACTGCGGCGACACGGCCGTGGATGAGATCGAGACGGGTGTCGTTGTGCTGCGGACATTCTCGAAGGCGTTCGGGCTCGCTGGCGCACGTGTCGGCTATGCCGTGGCTGATCCGGATATCGCCGCTGAGCTGAGGCGTCGGCAGGCGCCACTGCCCCTTTCGGCTCCATCTGTCGCCCTCGCCCTCGCGGCGCTGGCAGATCCACCCGATGTGGGGCCTGAGATCGCCGAGCGCGAACGGTGCGCGGCGGCGCTCGAGTCACTGGGTCTGCCGCCACTTCCCTCCAGCGCGAATTTCCTGTTCGTTCCCACCACGCGTGCCGCGGAGCTCGATGATGCTCTCCTCGCGCGTGGTCTCGTCGTGCGTGTGTTCGAGGACGGGATCCGATTCAGCGTTCGAGATCGCGAAGACGACGACCTACTGCTCGAGGCACTAGCCGAAACGCTTGAGCTGTCCTCACCGGCCGAACCGACGGCCAGGAGAAGTGTGCGCCACCTGCGTTCGACGGCCGAGACCCGCATCAGCGTGCGACTGGGTCTCGACGGGCAGAGTCGTGTTCGTGTCGCCACGGGTGCCGGCATCTACGATCACTTTCTCGAGCAGCTCGGCTTTCATGGTGGATTCGACCTGGTCCTCGAAGCTGACGGCGATCTCGAGACGGGAGATCACCACACTGCCGAGGACGCCGCCATCGCTCTTGGAGAAGCACTCGACCTCGCCCTCACTGATCGGCGTGGAATCGCCCGCTACGGCGACGCGGTCGTTCCGATGGATGACGCTCTCGCCCGTGCTGCGGTCGATCTCGGCGGGCGCCCATGGTGCGAAATCTCCCTGGAGCACGAGCCGGGCATGGCGGCGCACATGCTTCAGAGCCTGTCGCAGGCCGGCCGGCTCGGCATTCACGTCGACGCAACCGGGGTCGATGCACATCACGTGGCAGAGGCAGCGTTCAAGGCGGTGGGTCGTGCGTTGCGTGTTGCGGTGCGCAAGGAGGGCGATGCTCTTCCATCGACCAAGGGGAAGATCTGAGGTGATAGCGAGATGATTGATGTCGTTGTGTGTGAATACGGCGCCGGCAATGTTCGATCTGTGATCGTCGCGCTACGACGATTGGGTATCGAGGCGAAGACGACGGAGGAAGGCGACGAAGTGATCGGCGCCGATCTTGCGATCCTTCCCGGAGTCGGAGCTGCCGGATCTGCGATGCGCGGTCTGAAGGAGCGCGGACTCGACGAGGCGCTCATAAAGCGGGTCGAGGGCGGCCGGCCAACGCTTGGCATCTGTCTCGGCCTGCAGCTGGCAGTTGAGCACTCCGACGAGGACGAGGGAGTCACCGGCCTCGGGATCCTGCCCGGTCGGGCCTCACTGATTCGTGAAGGTCGGGTTCCTCGTATCGGTTGGGCGCGCGTGGAGCCGGGCGATGAGGCGTTCTACTTTGCGCATTCCTACGCGGTCGAGACGTCCGCGGCGGTCGGCTACTCAGAGGGGATCGTCGCCGAGGCCGCGCTCGGGAGTTTCGTCGGTGTGCAGTTTCACCCGGAGAAGAGTGGCAACGCGGGTCGTCGCTTCCTTGAGCGCCACATCGATCGTGTGGTCGCCTGGAAGGCGGACAGCAACGGGGTGCCGGTTTCAGGCACGGGGCGGCCGTAGTGCCGCTGCCGCGTCTCATTCCCTGCCTCGACGTTGCCGCTGGTCGAGTTGTAAAAGGCGTGAAGTTCGAAGGACTGCGCGACGTTGGTGATCCCGTCGAGCTCGGCGCCGCCTACTCCGATGCTGGCGCGGATGAGTTGGTGTTTCTCGACATCAAGGCGACCGTCGAAAATCGAGCTTCGCTCGTCGAGCTCGTGGAACGTGTCGCCGAGCGTCTTGCAATCCCATACACAGTCGGCGGCGGAGTGAGAAGCGAGGAGGACGCAGAGCGACTCTTGCTCGGCGGCGCCGACAAGGTCTCGGTGAACAGTGCCGCCGTCGCCGATCCCGCACTTCTGACACGCCTTGCGGGACTATTGGGCTCGCAGGCGGTGGTCATCGCGATCGATACGAAGGCCGGTGGGGTATACACGCACGCTGGTGGCCGAGCGGCCCATCGAGACACCATCGAATGGGCGATCGAGGCGCAGGAGCGCGGCGCCGGCGAGATCCTGCTCACGTCCATCGACGCTGATGGAACGCGCGACGGCTACGACGTTGAGATAACGAAGCGCGTCGCAGAGGCCGTGTCGATTCCAGTTATCGCCTCGGGTGGCGCCGGCAACAACCGCCACGTAGCCGAGGCTCTCGGCGTGGCTCAGGCTGCACTGCTCGCCTCGATATTGCATGAGAACCCCGATCGACTGCGTACGCTTCGCGATGAGATACGTGCCGACGGAATCGAGCTTCGTGACGCAGCCTGATCTTCAAGCAGCCATAGTTCAGGACGCCGAGTCTGGTCGCGTGCTGATGCTCGCGTGGATGAACGACGACGCCTTCGCACTGACGAAGGAGACGGGTATCGCGCACTTCTGGAGTCGGTCACGCCAGGAGCTGTGGAAGAAGGGCGAGACGTCGGGCAATACCCTCGAAGTGCTCGAGCTCATCGACGACTGCGATGGCGACGCGCTACTGCTCAAAGTCCGCCCGGCCGGACCGGCCTGTCACACCGGATCGGTCTCATGTTTTGCGTCAGAAACCTGGCGACGGGTGGCAGATCGCGCCCTCAACCGCCCCGAAGGCTCGTACGTC
>JAUXJK010000350.1 GCA_030624785.1 Actinomycetes bacterium | reverse complement strand
GCCGCAGTCATACTTCTGATTGCATCGACGATCCTGATCGCCAACACCATCCGGCTCTCGATCTTCGCGCGCCGGCGTGAGATCGAGGTGATGAAGCTTGTCGGAGCGAGCAACTGGTTCATCCGTGGTCCATTCATCCTCGAATGACTCGTGTGCGGCCTATTTGGGTCGATCGCTGCGATCGTCTTACTGTTCCTGGGTCGAGAATTCGCGCTGCCGAAGCTGGTACCGCCGGCTATCGGTGGTGACAGTGGGGTGAGCGCCTGGAGTTTCGAGCTCGTAGCGTTGATCATTCTTGGAGTCGGGCTTCTGCTCGGCGCTGCTGGAGCCGGTATCACGCTCCGGCGCTTCCTTCGCGTATAGCGACACGACGGTTGTCGGGATCGATCCCACCGACGCGGGCCTATACTTGACGGTGTCGTGCGAGTGATCGAACGGGCGCGTCGTATCGTCCTTCTCGCCGTGCTGTGCGCGGGAGCATTTCTCGTGCCGTTTGGAATTGCGTGGTGGTTCGATCGCAATGAGTTTGCTGAGACTCCGTCGCGAGCGGCCGTTTTGCAGCAGCCGACCGTCGCTTATCCGTTGTCTGGCTTGATCGGATTGGCGGAAGACGCCGTCGCTCCTGAGCCGCGCCCGACCACCACCAAGACGCCCCGGCCTCAACGTGCTCACTCTCCGCCAACACTTATCGATGAGGTGCGGGCCGAGCTCAAGAGCTCCTTCTACCTTCCGGTCTCCGACTCGACGCTCGGGCGTCCTTCGATCGGGCAGATCATCGATGCGATCGGGGACCCGTATACGGAATATCTCTGGCCGTCAGATTTCAAGGAAGTACGTGAAGAGGCGGTTGCGACGTATGACGGCGTCGGGCTGCTCGTCGTGCCGGCCGATGCTGGCCTCATCGTCACGTCGGCTCTGCGCGGACCCGCACGCGATGCGGGTGTTCGACCGGGAGATCTGATTATCTCGATTGACGGAGTGCCTGTCGACTCCCTGGCGTTCGAGCGAGCGATCTCGCTCTTTAGAGGCGAGCTGGGAACAGTTGTGACGTTGGCGATCGAACGGCCCGGCGATGACAGACCGCGCCTGGCCCGCGTGGTCAGGCAAGCGATCGACGAGCCAGCCATTCGCGTGCGGACGCTCAATACCGAGGAACAGAACCTCGGATACATACGCCTTCTGTCGTTCACGGCCGACGCCGGGAATCAGGTACGCGATGCGACGAACGAACTCCTCGAGCAGGGCATCGAAGGCATCGTTCTCGACCTGCGGGGCAATCCAGGCGGATACCTTCGTGAGGCAATCAAGGTCGCCTCCGTGTTCCTCGACACCGGGATCATCTGTTCAACCGACGGACTGCATCGATCTCAGACCGTGTACACAGCCTCGGGCGGAGCGGTCGCCGGTGACCTGCCACTCGTCACCCTTGTTGACGGGCAGTCAGCGAGCGCTGCCGAGATCGTCGCGGCGGCCATGCTGGAGAACAAGCGAGGACAGGTTGTCGGCGCATCAACTTTCGGAAAGGCCTCCGTGCAGTCGCTTGTGCCGCTAGACAATGGTGGAGGGTTGCGGCTTACGACTGCGACCTATCGCACGCCGTTGGGCAATCGAATCGCCGGGCATGGTGTGCGGCCTCAGATCGAGAGTCTCGACGATCCGCTTACGCGTCGAGATGAGGGACTTCGCAAGGCGCGCGGAACGCTCGCGAAGCTGGTTGAACGGCGCTTTGAGCCGCCCGCCATCCACTTCTAGATGCGCGAAAGTACGCGGTCGATCTCTGCGCTTTCGCGTCGTCGTCTGGCGTGAGCGAACCTGCTGAGTATCGCGTTTGCGAGATCCGTGGCGGCAGTCGACGCGTCAAGGCTGAGCCGTGGTTCGACGGAGGCCTCCCGGTGGTGATCGATGAGGCGAGCGCGCGTGATGTCGAGGACGGCGAACTGGCACTTGTCGGGATTCCGACGCGCGGTCGCGCCTGGGTAGAAGCGCCTCTCGGACCGTCTACGCACATTGAATCTGTCCTTGATGGACTTCTGTTTGAGCGCGGCGCCGCTTGGCCACGCGAAGAGGACTCTGACGCATCAGCCGAGGCGAGGCTCGCAGCGGTCGAGCCCACCGACCACGCGGGGCGGGTCGATCTTCGCCAACTGTCCACCGTCACGATCGATCCGGAGTCGGCGCGAGACTTCGACGACGCGATCAGCGTCTCCCCAGAAGGCTCTGGATGGCGCGTCTGGGTCCACATCGCTGATGTGTCTGCCTACGTGAAGTCGGGCGGTGCACTAGACGATTGGGCACGGGCTCGGGCCTTCTCGACCTACGTTCCCGGTCGGGTCAGCCCAATGCTGCCCGAGGTTCTCTCCGCTGGTGCCTGCAGCCTGCGTCCTGATCGCGATCGCTGGTGCCTCACGACGGAACTGCTTCTGGACGAGCAGGCGAGCGTCGTCACGACGACCATCTATCGAAGCGTGATTCGCAGCGCTGCACGACTCACCTATGCGGAGGCGGAGGAGATCGTCAAGGGACGGAACGCTCAACCTTCCAAGGCGATTGCCACGACCGTCCGTGACGCGGCGTTCGTATCTGAACGGCTGCGCGCACGGCGTTTCGAGCGCGGCGCGATGCGGCTCGAACGGCCGGAGCTGACAATGCATCTGGCCGGCGACGGAAACGTTGCGCGCGCGCTATGGGAAGCCGAGCCAGACGCCCACGCTCTGATCGAGGAGTTGATGATCCTCACGAACGAGACAGTGGCGCGCTTTCTATCGGACGCGAATAGCGAAGCCCTGTATCGCGTGCACCCCGACCCTGACCCGCAGTCGGTGATCGCGCTGATCTCGAAGTTGAGCGCGCT
>JAUXJK010000018.1 GCA_030624785.1 Actinomycetes bacterium | reverse complement strand
GCCCGAACGGCGCCGGCAAGACGACTGCCATCCGCATCCTGGTTGATCTGCTGCGCCCGGACCGCGGAACCGTCTCCGTGCTCGGGTTCGACGCTCAGGAGGCGGGCGTCGAGGTCCACCGTCGCACCGGCTACCTCGCGGCCGATCATGATGTCGTCCCGTAGGTATGTGACATCACCTGCCGAGAGATCGAACACTCGAAGGTACGGGTCGGTGAAATCGTCTGCAAGTAGCCCGAGACCCGGGATGATTGCCGACCAGCCCCACCCCTGTGTGCGCAGATCGAGGATGTCGATCGCGAGTGCGTCTCCAGGTGCCGCGCCCTCCATGGCGATCGGTCCTGCGAGGGGGTAAAGGCGCTCGCGGTTGATCTCTGGAACGCTCGCCGAGGTGGAGGTCGGCGTGAGCTGATTGTCGCTGACGTCGCGTGTGTGCATCACGACGGTGTCGCCGCTCTCGATCGTCAGAACTGGCTCGTGGCTCGCGTCCCAGAGAAAGTGAACGGCTTCTTCGGGCAGGTAGTGAGTCTCGGCCATCGTGCAACCTCCTGGGTCACGAATCGCGGCGGCGTGCGGATCCCATGGTGCGACCCGCACGCTACCGTCGCGCGCTCCTCACCTCAAGCGTTTAGAGGACCGGGGCGGCTCTCACCTCGCAAGGCGATTGGAGGCTCCTAGCCGGCGTCGCTGACGCTGAGCGCAGGGGCTCCGACAGGGACGCCTTGCACACCCTCGCCGTCAGACTGCGATTCATGCACCTCCGGGGCCTCTGCCTGCACACGACGCAGGTCCTTCGGGATCAGGCGAGCGGCAACGAGAAGTGCGATTCCGATGAATCCGGCGGCAGCCAGGTAGCCGATACTGAGCGCGTCGACAAACGACTCGCTCGCAGCCTGTGTCACGGATGCGGCTACGCCCGGCGCGAGATCGGCCGTCTGTGCTCCAACGGAGCCGAGGCTATCGCCAATCGTGGAGCCAACCTCGGGGGATACGAGACCATCAATCTCCGATGTGACATCTGCTCGATAGAGGTTGGTCACGAGTGTACCCAGCACGGCGATTCCGACCACGAATCCGAGCTCGCGTGAGAGGTCGTTGAGCGCTGATCCCATACCAGCATCGTCGACGGGTACGGCGGCCATGATCGTGTCGGTGGCGGTTGGCATCGCGATGCCCGCACCGAGTCCGAAGATCATGAGACCGAGCACAGGAAGCCAGTAGGGCGAATCGACGGCGATCTGGCTGAAGACCCCCATGCCGACGAGGATGATGAGCGTTGCCGACACCATCAGTCCTCGCGGCCCGATCCTTCCGGAAGCCTTCGCCGAAATGCCCGTGCCAATCATCATCGTCGCTGCGATTGGGGTGAGGGCGAGACCGGCAACCAGCGCCGAGCGGTCTTGCACGAGCTGGAGGAACTGGGTCACGAAGAAGAACACACCGATCATTCCGCCCATCAGCAACGCAAGGACGATGAACGAGCCCGTTAGGTCTTTCCGCTTGAAGTACTCGAGCGGCAACATCGGGTGGGCGACGCGCGTTTCGACAAGAGCGAAGAGCCCGAGCAGGATCACTCCGATCGAACCGACGACGAGTATCTCAGGCGATGTCCATCCCGCTTCGCCGCCTTGCATGATCGCGTAGACGAGTGCGAGCATTCCGGTTGTTGCCAGAGCCGCGCCGGGCAGATCGATCGGCAGGCGGCGACTGTCGCGAGAGTTGGGCACGAATGCAAGGCCCGCAAGAGCGACGGCCACGACGGGGATGTTGAGCCAGAAAACGGCGCTCCAACCGATCGTGTCGACGAGATAGCCACCGAGCGCCGGGCCAACAACGATTCCAAGAGAGCCCACGGCCGTCCAGATTGCGATTGCCCTGGCCCGCTCACCACGCGGGAATACCGCCGTGATGATCGACAATGTCGCGGGGAGCGCGAACGCTGCGCCGAGTCCCTGGACGCCGCGCATGACGATCAGGAGGTTCGTTGAGTCAGCCAACGCTGCCCCGAGAGCGCCGGCGCCAAATATCACCAGGCCGGCCGCGAGCGTACCTCGTCGGCCAAAGCGATCGCCGATCATGCCGCCAGCGAGGAGAAGGCCCGCAAGGATCAGCGAATAGCCGTTGACGATCCATTGCAGGCCCGAGTTGGTTGCGGAGAGGTCCCGCGCAATCGCGGGTAGCGCGGTGTTCACGACCGTTCCGTCGAGAAAGATCAGGAAAGTCGACAGCGACATGACCGCGAGGACGAGTCCCTTCCTGATCGATGGCGCCGACTCGTCTGCGTCGGCTTCTTTCACGGACTTTCGGTTGCTTCGCATGACCCTCTCCTTGATCGCCCTTCCAAACGGACGTAAAGACACTCGATTAGACATTTGTCTAGCATGTTATACAGTTATCTAAAGCGATGTCAAGAGCGTTGTCTATAATCGAATCATGAAAAGACCCCCTGCCGACCTTGCAGATCGCCTTTGGGAACATGGCGACACACTTCTCGCCCCGGGTGAGAACGCGAGCATCGATCAGGTCGCAACCGCGACCGACATCCCACGAGCGACGCTCTACTACTACTTCTCGGGCAAAGACGACATCGTCGGCTTCCTGCTCAGCCAGAAGCTCGAGCGTGGCACGAAAGCGATCGCCGACGCGGCCGCTGAAGAGGGCACGCCTCCGGAGCGACTCGAAGGCGTGCTTCGAGCGGCGCTACGGGCGATGGCGCATCATCCCGCGCTCTGCACGCGGCTCAACGGCTACCTGTGCTCAAGCGACGTGATGGCCGAAGTCGTCATGTCCGCTGAACAGAAGATCCTCGGGCCGGTCCGCGAGATTCTGATCGAGGGAAGAGCTCGTGGAGAGTTCGCGCTCGAGGATCCACAGGAGGCGGCGACGGCACTTCTAGGCGCGATCAGCCAGTCAGCGATGAGTCAGATCCTCGCCACGGGTCGGCTCGAGGCTGAAGAAACCGGCGATCGGTTGATTCCCATGTTGCTACACGGCGTCCTGTCGCGCTAGAAGCGCCTGTCCCGTGGCGAGGTCGGGCGCGAGCCGAAACCGGCAGGCGAGAAGGCCTATCGTGTTGACATGCGAGTCTGCCTGTCGATCGAGGGCCAGGAGGGTGTGACGTGGAAACAACACGTTGCGGTTGCCCACGCGTGTGAGGAGCACGGTTTCGAGGGCCTCTTCCGCTCGGATCACTACTCGTCGGTGTTTGGTGCGACAGACCGTGGGTCGCTGAGCGCATGGCCTGTGCTCGCGGGCCTCGCCGCGGAGACAAGCAGCCTTCGCCTCGGCACGCTCGTCTCTCCTGTCACGTTTAGACATCCAACAGAGCTCGCCGGCTTCGTCACGGCGGTCGATCACATCTCGGGAGGTAGGGCGGAGGTGGGTATCGGCGCAGGTTGGTGGGCCCCCGATCATCGCGAGCACGGATTCCCGTTTCCGGGTCACGCCATACGTTCAGAGCTCCTTGCCGAGCAGTTGGAGGTAATGCACGCACTCTGGACGCAGGAGTCGACCACCTTCAGTGGGAGTCACTACAAGCTCGAGGACTGTGCGGCTCTTCCCAAGCCGATCCAGGATCCACATCCGCCGATCATGGTTGGTGGAGCAGCCAAGTCGAACACGCTCAAGCCGGCCGCGCGCTTTGCGGATGAGTACAACACGCCCGCGGCAACGCTGGAAGAGTTACGCATGCGACGTCAGGCTCTGGTCGAGGCGTGCAAGGCAGCGGGACGCGATCCCGGAGAGGTCATGTTCTCTCTGGCCGTTCCATGCGTCATCGGCAGGGACGACGCTGAGGTAGCTCGGCGCGAGCGGCATGTTCTCGCGCGGATCGAACGCACCGAGGAGCTGGCCTGGATCTTCGCCGATCGCGACCAGTCCTGGGCGATCGGCACCCCTGAGGAGATCATCGAGCGACTACGAGAGCTCGAGAAGATTGGCGTCGAGCGCGTCTACTTTCAACATCACGATCATGAGGATCTCGATTCGATCGCACTGCTGGGCCGCGAGGTTCTACCTGCGGTTCGCTGAGGCGATGCAGAGGCTCGCCGAACGGTAGCTCGCGCGCGGCGCGATACGTTGATTTCGCGGTAGACTGGCGCGCCGGCACGGGAAAGGGAGAGCCAATGTTTGATCCGATTTCGTTCACCGACCTCTGCACGAAACAGCTTGAGCTGTCTGGCGTACACGAAGGCGAGACTGTCGCGGTCTTGTCGACGATGAACGACCGGATGGACTATGCCGACGCGTTTCTTGCGGCATCGCGCAGGCTTGGTGCAACGCCGTTTCATGTGCGGCTTCCGGAGGCGTCAACATCATTGCTCGGCGATGCGGGGGCGTGGACACCAGGTCACACGCCACTTGCGAGCAACAAGCCTGCGTTGGATGCGCTCAAACAGGCGGACATCGTTATCGACCTGATGTTTCTGCTGTTCTCGCGGGAGCAGCTTGACATTCAGGCGTCTGGGACTCGCATGCTTCTGTGTGTCGAGCCCGTCGACAACCTGCTCCGAATGTTCCCGACGAAGGACCAACGGCGGCGCGTCGAAACGAGCGAGGAGCTCATCGCCAACGCCAAGACCCTTCGTTTCGCGAACAAGGCCGGCTCTGACCTGGTGTACCAACGCGGCGACTACGGCGTGATGACCGAGTACGGATACACCGACATTCCGGGCCGCTGGGATCACTGGCCCGCCGGGTTCCTGTTCACGGGTGGCAACGACGATGGCGTTGACGGGAAAGTTGTGATCGATCGCGGCGACATCATCATCACGCCGTTCAAGAAGTACGTTCAGGATCCCGTAGAGGTGACCATCGAGCGCGGCTCGATCGTCGACATCCGCGGCGGTCTTGATGCCGAGCTACTGCGCGACTACATCGCAGATTTCAACGACGAGAAGGCATACGGCATCTCCCATATTGGCTGGGGCTGCAACGAAAAGGCACGCTGGTCCGGGCTCCAGAACGATCGGCGTTCGATCGGTATGGAAAGCCGCGCCTTCTACGGCAACGTTCTCTTCTCGACCGGGCCGAACACCGAGCTCGGGGGCCAGAACGACACCGGGTGTCACATCGATGTTCCGATGCGCAACTGCAGCGTGTATCTCGATGACGAGCCCGTGTTGATCGACGGCGAGTTCGTGATCGACGACCTGAAGGCGCCGCGAACACACTTCGCGCCGCCGTCGCTCGTCGGGGCCTGACGTGTCGACTGAATGCCCACCGATGACGATCCGCGAGGTTCGGTAGTGGAGGCGCCTCTCGCGCCGAGAGGACACCGCGGGTACGCAAGCGCAAACGGCGTCCGACACAGCTACCTCGACTACGGGGAAGGCGACTCCGCGGTGATCATCGTGCCCGGCATAACGAGCCCTGCTGCTACCTGGGACTTCGTCGCAGTTGAGCTGGCGCGTCACCGACGAGTGATCACTCTCGACGTGCGCGGCCGGGGTTATTCGGACAAGCCACTCGGCGGATACACATTGCCGAGCTATGCGATGGATGTTGTTGGCGTCGCGCAGGAACTCAACCTCGAGCGACCGGTCGTTCTCGGGCACTCGATGGGTGCGCGCATAGCGGGCGCCCTTGGCGCTCTGCATCCAGACTTCGCGAGTTCACTCATCATCGTCGACCCGCCCCTGACGGGGCCTGGCCGTGACCCGTATCCAACGAGTGTCGAGAACTTCAAGGAACAGCTTGCAGAGGGGTACCGCGGTACGACAATCGAAGAGATTCGACGCTTCTATCCACGCTGGAGCGACCGCGAGCTACAGCTTCGTTGCGACTGGTTGCCGAGCTGTGATGCATACGCCGTAGTCGAGACACATCGCAACTTCGATATCGAAGATTTCTTCGTCTACTGGTCGGAGCTCACGCAGCCGACGCTCTTCATCTATGGCGAGCAGAGCCCCGCCGTCACGCCGGCCGGCGTCGTCGACATCAAGAACGCCAATCCGGCTGCGGCTCTTGCCGGCATACCCAACGCGGCGCACATGATTCCGTGGGAGAACTTCGACGACTTCATCGCTGTCATCGAGACATTTCTCGGTAGCAGTTGAGGAGGAGAATATGGCGCAGGTAGCCGACGAAAAAACGCACGTCAAAGGCGCGGAGGACTACCTCGCGAGCGTTCGCGACGGCCGCCAGGTCTTCTACCAGGGCGAACAGGTCGAGGACGTAGCGACGCATCCGGCTACGGGACGTGGCGTCATGAGCATCGCCGATATCTACGAGGATCAGCTGCGGCCTGAGACTCAGGATCTACTTACCTACGTTCGCGATGACGGCGCACGGGTCACGGCGTCGTATTTCGTACCGCGCAGCAAGGCAGACCTTGAGTGGCGTCGCAAGGGCATCGAGTACGTCGCGCGCAAGACGTTCGGGATGTTCGGTCGAGGCATCGACATGATCTCGACGTCGATCGTCGGCTACGTATCGGAGCTGCCCACGTTCGAGCGCGAGTGTCCTGAGTTCGCCGAGAACATTGAGGCATATCGCCTGTTCGCAGAGGAGAACAACACGCACATGGGGGCGACGATCGTCGATCCTCAGGGCTACCACGCGCGGGCATCGGGGACGGCTGACACGGAGGTGCCACCAGAGCGCGCCACGTTGTCGATCGTCAAGGAAGATTCGAACGGCATCTGGATCTCGGGCGTCAAGGGCGTCGGCACGGCTGTGCCTCAGGCCCACGAGATCGTGATCGGCGGCTTCCACCCGCCGCGGGATGAGGAGAGCTTTTGGGTCGTGCTGCCCGTCAACGCTGACGGTATTCGGATGTACTGCCGCGAGATGGTGCACGATCCAACGTCGACGGCTCGCATGCATCCTCTCGACGTGAAGGGCGAGGAGATCGAGGCGATCGTCGCGTTCGACAATGTGTTCGTGCCGCGCGAGCGGATTCTGAGCATGAAGAAGAAACAGCTCCACGGCGTCAACTTCTACAACGTGATGGCTCGCCACGAGCACTGGTACACGTTCGTGCGAACAACCGCGCGAGCTGAGTTGCTTGCCGGGCTGGCGCAGCTTGTCGTCGACACGCTCGAGCTCGGGGAGATTCCTCTCGTGCGTCAGCGCGTTTCGAAGATCTTCCGCTGGGCCGCGGCATGTCGCGCGTTCATCATTGCCTCCGAGGAGCTGGCCGAGTTTTCCGAGGGCGGTGTCATGACACCCGACGCCGCGATGATCTCTGCCGGACGAGCGCACGCGCTCGAGCTGTATCCCGAGATGGTTCACACGATCCGGGATATCTGTGGGCAGGGTCTGATCTTCCGCTTCGATGATCGCGACCTGGAGTCTCCTGCAGCGTTTGGCAAGAACCTCTCGTGGTTCCTCGACACGCGAACCGTAAGCGCGCGCGACAAGAACATGGTGATGAACCTGGTATGGGACGCCGTCGCAAGCTCGCACGCCATGCGCGTCGAGTTGTTCGAGGAGTCGAACGCACTGAACGTTCCGTTTCTACTGGAGCGCGTCTACAACGAGTACGACCGAGACGCTGCAATGGCCGAGTGTCGCGCCGCGATCGGCCTCGCGAAGGATGAGAAGCAGGACTACGTCCACGAGATCGAGCAGACGTGGGCCGATCGTAAGAAGCGCGGCGAGTACTAGGCCGCAGCACGCGGTGAGCGGTTGCGGCCGGCCTTAGCGCCCGGTGACCTCGGCCGGGCGCTTCTCGAGAAACGCTGTGACACCCTCGGCGAAGTCTTCGGTTTCCGCGACGGCAGACTGAAGCTCCGCTTCGAGCTCCAGTTGTTCGCGGAGGCTCGCGGTCGAGGCGTTGTCGAAGAGCCGTTTGGTCAGAGCGATTGCGCGCGTCGGCCCGGCGGCAAACTGCGCCCCATACTCGGCAGCGCGTGGCGCCAGCGCCTCGGGTTCCATGACCTCGGAGACGATGCCCCACTCCAGGGCCTCGCTCGCCGATAGAACGCGACCGCTGCTCATCCATTCAAACGCTCGTGCTGTGCCTAGCAGTCCGTGAATGAACAGGGAACCTCCTGAGTCGGGAATAAGACCCGCGTTGACGAAGGCCGGAACGAACTTCGCGTTGCTAGCGGCAATCCGGATATCGCAGGCGCAAGCGAGCGAGAGTCCGGCACCGGCGGCAGGGCCATTGACCGCTGCAATCACAGGCTTCTCGAGAGCACGGATCGCTTCCACGATCGGGTGGTACTGCTCACGCAAGAGAGCCCCGATGGCGTCGCGCCGCTCGTTCAACTCCCCGAGGTCCTGACCCACGCAAAAGCCGCGCCCAGCGCCCGTTAGGACGACTGCGCGGACGTCGCTCTCGCCCGCCCGTCGGAGCCCATCCGCGAGGCGTTCGCGCATCCCGTCATTGAGCGCGTTCAGCGCATCCGGTCGATTCAGGGTGATCGTCAAGACACCCTTTTCGAAGTGAGTTTCAGCGTCCATGCGTCCTCCTAGCGTCCTCGCTCGACCGTGCGCGCCGACCCTCGTTCATGGCCGGAGTCAATGCGTAGGCTAGGCGAGCGACAGTGATACTCGGCGTAGCTAGGGCGCCATCAGGCGCCGCTGGTAACGTCGCCCTGCATGGCTGCGCCCTTTGGAGTTGACGAATGGGTCGTGCTCGCCTACCCGCACAATGGGGTGGCCGCGGGCCCGAGTGTCCGCGTGTCGAAGCTGTACCACTCGCCGCGAGATGTCGAGGTCACGTACGCTCCGTCGGCGTCAGGCGAGAGCAGGTCATTCGACGTTCCGGTCGCGAAGTTGGCTCCGCGGAAGGGGCAGCGAGAGTCGCTACGCGGCCGTTTACGCACGAAGCCGCTCAACCCGAACAAGCCCTAACTCTCTCGCGCCCGCCGGCTTCCTAAACGCTCACTCATGACGTTTTGTCCGCGACTGGCCGAGAACCGAGCGCGACGTCCCGGTATCGTCCGCGGTCGCGCCGAAGGCGAAGGGAGAACCGTGGGCTCGACAACATCAACGATCATCTACACGCATACTGACGAGGCGCCGGCTCTCGCGACATACTCGTTCCTGCCGATCATCGAACGGTTCACTGCGCCTTGTGGCGTGGGCCTGGAAACGCGCGACATCTCCCTTGCAGGGCGGATTCTCGCCAGTTTCCCGGAGGCCCTGACTGCAGATCAACGTGCCGCCGATGCCCTTGCCGAACTCGGATCTCTCGCGCACGAGCCAGAAGCGAACATCATCAAGCTCCCAAACATCAGTGCGTCGACCCCGCAATTGCGCGCCGCCATTGGCGAGTTGCAGGCGCAAGGCTACGACCTGCCGGACTATCCGGATGAACCGTCGAACGATCACGAGAAGGAAGCACGAACCCGCTACGAGCGGATCAAGGGGAGCGCGGTCAACCCTGTGCTTCGAGAGGGCAATTCCGATCGGCGCGCTCCGAAGGCCGTCAAGGACTACGCTCGGAAGAACCCACACCCGATGGGTGAGTGGTCCCCCAACTCGCAGACGCACGTGTCGCAGATGAACGCGGACGACTTTCGCTCGAACGAGAAGTCGATCACGATCGCGGCCCCGGAGACGCTGAGTATCGAGCTCGTCGCGGGTGACGGCACGGTCACGGTGCTAAAGGAAGCGATTCCCGTGCTCGCTGCCGAGGTGATCGACGCCACGGTCATGCGCAAGAGAGCGCTGATTGACTTCCTCAAGAAGCAGATCGACGATGCGCGCGCGCAGGGCGTGCTCTTCTCGCTGCATCTCAAGGCAACGATGATGAAGGTGTCTGATCCAATCATCTTTGGCCACGCAGTGAAGGTGTACTTCGAGGACGTGTTTGCCAAGCACGGCGCCGTGCTTGACGCGGCAGGTGTCAACGTCAACAACGGTCTCGGCAACCTGATCGCTGGTATCCAGGCCCTTCCCGAGGACAAGCGCGCAGCCATCGAAGCGGATATCGATGCCGTCTACGAGCGAGGACCCGGTCTCGCGATGGTCAATTCCGATCGAGGTATCACCAACCTTCACGTGCCGAGCGACATCATCGTCGACGCGTCAATGCCAGCGATGATTCGCGAATCCGGCCAGATGTGGAATGCGTCCGGCGCGCTTCAGGACACGAAAGCGGTGATTCCAGACGGCAGCTACGCCGGTGTGTACGCCGCGACCATTGACTTCTGCAGGGAGCACGGCGCGTTTGATCCCACGTCGATGGGCAGCGTTCCAAATGTTGGTCTCATGGCTCAGAAGGCCGAGGAATATGGGTCGCATGACAAGACCTTCGAGGTACCAGCCGCCGGCGTTGTCCGCGTTCTCGATGACGCAGGCGAGGTCGTGCTCGAAAACGAGGTCGAGGAGGGCGACATCTGGCGCATGTGTCAGGTTAAGGATGCGCCTATTCGCGATTGGGTGAAGCTCGCAGTCAGCCGCGCACGAGCGACCGGGGCGCCCGCTGTGTTCTGGCTCGACGAGACGCGGCCACATGATGCCGAGCTGATCAAGAAGGTGCAGGCGTACCTACCCGAGCACGACACAGAAGGCCTCGAGGTCAAGATCCTGGCGCCGGTCGAAGCAACGTTGTTTTCGCTAGAGCGCATCAAGGCGGGTGAAGACACGATCTCGGTCACCGGAAACGTGCTGCGCGACTACCTCACAGATCTCTTTCCGATTCTCGAGCTCGGTACGAGCGCCAAGATGCTCTCTATCGTGCCGTTGATGAATGGGGGAGGCCTGTTCGAGACTGGCGCTGGCGGCTCGGCTCCCAAACACGTGCAGCAGTTCGAGAAGGAGAACCACCTCCGGTGGGACTCCCTGGGTGAGTTTCTCGCGCTTGCGGTTTCACTCGAACATCTCAGTGTCCAGACGGGAAATGCGAAGGCGAAGATCCTGGCCGACACACTCGATCGTGCCACCGGTCGACTCCTTGACAACGGGAAATCTCCGTCGCGCAAGGTCAACGAGCTAGACAACCGTGGGAGCCACTTCTATCTCGCGCTCTACTGGGCTCAGGCGTTGGTGGAACAGACTGAAGATCTCGAGTTGAGCGGCCACTTTGCTCAGCTCGCGCGGGAGCTCGCGGACAACGAGGACGCGATCGTCGAGGAGCTCGTCTCGGTTCAAGGGCAGCCCATGGACATCGGCGGCTACTACGCTCCCGACCCAACGCTCGCTGCCGCTGCGATGCGTCCGAGCTCGACCCTCAACGCGATCGTCGATCCACCTGGCCCAGCGGTCTGATCGCCAGCCGCAGCGTGTAGGCGTACGCAACCAGAAGGAACACGGCGAAGACGGCGATGCCCATCCAGGCCTCGCGAAACGCGAATGGATGGGCGAGGCGCGTGGCGACGTCGGTAAGGATTCCGCCCGGGTCCGCAAGCGCGTCCCAACTGTTCCACCGAAGCACCCGGCCGAGGTACACGCCGAGACTCGAGAGCACGAGAACCGCCACAACACTCGCCCGGCTCACGGCGAGGCCGTACCTTCGACCGACTACCCGCTGGACCACGTAGAGCGATGCGAATCCGACAAGCAGTCCTGCGCTCGCTGCAACGACAAGCGTCGCTAGGTCGAGCTCCGCTGGGATCCCACGATTGAGCTCGCCGAAGTGGATCAGGTCCGTGACGATATAGGGCGCGTTCGGGAAAAACAGCAGCCACCCGATCAGCAGTGGGGCCAGGACGGGCAGTCCGAATCCGAGTCGCTGCGCGACGTACGCGCCTGCGGCCAGGGGGAGCGGGATCCAGGCGAGAAATAGATTCCACAATAGAAAGCGATGCGTCGGAGCGCCACTCACGATGCTGACAAGCTCGATCAGCCAGATCGCCAGTACCGTCACTCCCACGACTGCGAACCACGGGTGGAGTCGCGCCAGTGAGCGGATGCGTTGGAGTCGGGTCATCTCCTAGAGTTTGACCCAAAATCGCGGGTGGAGCTCCAGTTCATTTGGACTCGGGCGAGCAGCGCGCCCCTAGAGTAGAAGTCGATGGGGGCACAGGGACCTGACGCCACGGACGCGTCAACAGCGAGTTCTCCGGCTCTCGGTGACAGCCTCTCTGCATCACGTTCCTCCGAGAGCACGCTCGAGCTGCTCAACACCCGACGTTCGACCCTTGCACGGCTGATCCGTCCCCCGGGGCCGAGTCGAGCCGAGCTTGACGGCATTCTCCGAATCGGGGCGCGCGTCCCAGATCACAGGCGTCTCGAACCGTGGCGCTTTCTGGTCATCCTCGGCGCTGAGCGTGAACGGCTCCACAATCGTCTCTCGGAGATATACACCGAGACGCAACCTACGGTGAGTGACGAGGAACGCGAGAAAGGGCTCGAGAAGATCGGCAGTTTTGCTCGAGCGCCCGTCACGATCTGCGTCGTCTCGGCGGCGAAGAATGATTCGGACCAGGCTCGCAAGACACCACTGTGGGAGCAGCAATTGTCGGCTGGTGCCGCGTGCCAGAACCTGCTCATAGCCACGAGCGCGAGTGGCTACGCGGCTCAGTGGGTAACCGAGTGGTACGCCTACGAGCCGCTCGTCCAGCGTACGCTCGGCCTAGCTGAGGGCGAGCAGATCGCCGGGTTTGTATTCATCGGAACGGCGACGCAGAATCCGCTCGAGCGCAAGCGACCCGAGTCTGATCAGGTCGTCCAGTACTGGACTGCGGGTTCCAGCTCTAACTGAGTTTCCTCGAAGCGCCTCGATCGCCAGCCCGTGAACACTGGCGTGTGCAGGCACGACTGCCCCCAGGGAATGCGACGAGCGGTGAAAACCTAGGCGGCTTCGGGTGCTCGGGCCGAGGCTCGCAGCTTCAGCGTCCACGCAGGTGCGGCGACATCGGGAGTGGGGAGGGCTGCGACTCGGTTGCGCCCCTGACACTTCGCTTCGTACAGGGCGGTATCGGCACGAGCGAGGGCAACATCGGCAGTCTCAGCGGGGGCGAGCTGTACGACGCCGATCGACACAGTCTGTCCATCGGGCATCGCCTCGAGGATTCGTTCTGCGACTCGGACGGCTCCGTCGAGCGTGACATTCGGGAGAATTGCGCAGAACTCCTCGCCGCCGTACCGGACGAGGGTGTCGTGGCTTCGGAGACACACGTTCCATCGTTCGGCGACCTCTTCAAGCAGCCGATCGCCGGCCTGGTGTCCGAAGTGATCGTTGAACAGCTTGAAATGGTCGAGGTCGAGCATGGCGATGCAGAGCGGGTAGTCGAGCGCGGCCGCGCGTTTGGTCTCGAGCGGCAGCTGCGTGTCCAGAGCGCGTCGGTTCTGGAGGCCGGTAAGGGCGTCCAGGCGACTCGTCTTCTCGAACGCATTTGCTCGCTCCCTCAGATCTCGAACCAGGCCGTTCGCCGCGAATCCGGTAAATGCTGCGACCAATAGCCACATCAGTGCCGATTGGCGCTCGCCCGGAACCACGCTTGTGTTGGCGGTCGCGATGAACGGCACGAAGAGCGCGAGCGCAACGGCACTGATGCCCAACGCCACGCCCAGGCGGCTGTCATAGAGCGCGAGCCAGAGAACCGGCAGGAGAATCAGCGGAGTGAGCGCTTCGGTATCGGTGCTGGTCTCGCGCAGAAACCCAACGATTCCAACGAGCAGAAGAGGCGGCAACGTGGTTGCCATCGACGGGAGCTTCTCCCATGAAACAAGCGGGATGGACGCGACGAGCAGCACCCCGAGGACGATCGCCATCAGAAAGGAAGCCGACCGTGATTCCTGAACCTGCAGGTGCACGGCTGCGAAGCCAGCAAGCATCGCCGCGAGAAAAGGCGTAGCGCGTCGCAGTGGCGCCTCACCTCGAGGCGCTTGGCCGAGCAACGGGCCGCGCATCGTTTCGCGGTTTGAGCGTGATGGCCGGAAGTTCACACCCAAAGTATCGGCACCCATTGGCCATGTGTCCGTAACCTGCATGAGGGATGTTCGAATCACCCAGCCGCCCTCTGACTCGCCGACAGGTTTCGCTCGATTGAGCTAGACATGGAGATCGCCTGCCCTAGCTGTGCTGAAACCGAGCGTCTGAGCGGAGAAACGCGTGACGACGTGATCTGGATCACCTGCGCCGCGTGCGGCACAACGTGGGCGCGCGATCCGGATGTGTGTGCGGACTGCGGCGCGCGTTCCATTGCGGATCGACGCGAGCCCTTGTATCAGAAGGCACGAGGAACGCAACAGTCGATCATCGGCTACCGAATCGTGAAGGAATGCTGGTCGTGCGGCTGGGCCGAGGAGTCGTCCGACTCGAGCAACTGAACCACATGGGATGAGACTCTTTGTCACTGCGGCGCATCGGAGAGTCGAGACCATGGCTGTGGCGAAGCACCTACGACAGACTCGAAGATCTCGAGGTGGCTATCTAGCGTTTGCCGTTGTCGCTTCGCTCGTCGCGCTCGCCGTGGC
>JAUXJK010000353.1 GCA_030624785.1 Actinomycetes bacterium | reverse complement strand
CACGGAGCGTGCCTTCAGCGGTGAGTACTGGAAGACCAAGACCCCCGGCGTCTATCACTGCATCGTCTGCGACGCTCCACTCTTCGAGAGCGACGCAAAGTACGACTCTGGAACGGGGTGGCCATCGTTCAGCGATGAGATCGCAGATGGGCGTGTGGCTAGAGTCGAAGACCGCGCTCACGGCGTGGTTCGCACGGAAGCCCAGTGCGCCAACTGTGCTGCACACCTCGGTCACGTCTTCCCCGACGGGCCCACGCCGACCGGCGAGCGCTACTGCATGAACTCGGCGTCGCTCAACCTGATTCCAGCAGAGCGAGAAGAGAGCTAGGAGCATTACGAACATGCCAAGCGCGACAACCGAAGGTCTGCTCGAGTTTGACAACTCGTTCGCCCGCGAGCTCCCTGACCTCTACGTCGACTGGGAGCCGGCAGCAGTTCGAGAGCCGGCGATTCTCGTGCTGAACGAGGACCTGGCCCTCGAGCTCGGCCTCAATCCCGTCGCACTCGAGCAGCCGGAAGGAGTGGCCTGGCTGGCCGGCAACGCCACGCCGGCCGGCGCCACCCCGATCGCGATGGCCTACGCAGGGCACCAGTTCGGCGGCTACTCGCCCCGGCTCGGTGACGGACGTGCGCTGTTGCTCGGCGAACTGGTGGACACCCACGGTCGGCGCCGTGACATACACCTGAAGGGCTCGGGACGCACGCCGTTCGCTCGAGGCGGTGACGGCAAAGCTGCGGTCGGTCCGATGCTGCGCGAGTATCTAATCGCGGAGGCCATGCACGCCCTCCACGTCCCGACAACTCGTGCACTAGCGGTGGCCAGCACCGGCGAGCAGGTCGCCCGTGAGGAGTTGCAGCCCGGAGCCGTGCTCACACGCGTCGCCGCAAGCCACATCCGAGTTGGCACGTTCGAGTACGCCGCCCGCCACGAGGACGCGACCCTGCTACAACGGCTCGCCGATTACTCGATTGCGCGTCACCATCCGACGGCCGAGCAGGCCGATCAGCCCTACCTCGCCCTCCTTGGAGCGGTTGTCGAGGCGCAGGCGTCGCTTCTGGCGCGCTGGATGCTGATCGGTTTCATCCATGGCGTGATGAACACCGACAACATGACGATCTCCGGCGAGGGAATCGACTACGGACCGTGCGCGTTCATGGACAACTACGACCCGGCCACGGTGTTTAGTTCGATCGACCACATGGGCCGATACGCCTACGGCAATCAGCCAAACATCGCGCAGTGGAACCTGATGCGTTTCGCCGAAACATTGCTCCCGCTGATCAACACTGACGTCGAGGCAGCCATGGCCGCCGCGAATGCGACACTGGGTCGATTCCCGGACTGCTTCGAGGATTCGTGGCTCAGCGGCATGCGCGGGAAGCTCGGCATGAGCACCGAGACGAGCGACGATCGCGCGCTTATCGACGACCTCCTGCGCCTGCTGCAGTCGCAGCGCGTCGATTACACGAAGAGCTTTCGGGCGCTCGCGCTCTGGCTTCGCGGCGATGACGAACCGCTGCGTTCCTTGTTCGAAGATCAGGCAGCGCTCGATGGCTGGAGTACCCGCTGGCGAGCTCGAGTTGACGCGGAGAAACGCGATTCGCTCGAGACAGCGAAGGAGATGGATAGCGTGAATCCGCTCTACATCCCGAGGAACCACCTCACCGAGGAAGCCCTCCTAGCTGCGACCGATGGCGATCTCGACCCTTTCCACGAACTGTTGAATCTCGTCACGCAACCGTTCGTCGAGCAGCTCGGCTCCGAGCGCTACACGGAGCCGGCCAGCGAGTCTCAGAACGAGAACTTCCAGACCTACTGCGGGACATAGCGGCTCGCGCTGCGGCCCGCAGCCGCGGCTCGAGGTGCCCGCGCACTCCCGGCTGACTCACCTACACGCGGCCAGGCTCCGATCCTGAGTGTGATGCCTTCGAGCACTCAGGCCTTCCCGCGATGACCAGGACAGCGGCCAACCGGTCGGTTTGGCGATGTACGACTCCGTGATCGTTGGCACCAGCCCGGTGTACCTCCTCCTGGCCGACCCGGTTGTCCATGAAGTCATCTCACGCAAGTTCGATGAGCTGGAGGCCGTGGATCCGGCGCCGATGTACAGGTTCTGGGGCCCAAAGTACGCGAGGTTCAAACGCGAGTACCCAATTCAGAATCAGCTCGGGGAGGATCTTCGCTCGCTGCTCACGGCAGCTCGCAACTCCCGCCGCGAGACCGTCGTGTTGCCCTCGACATGCACGTCGGCCTGAAGAAGTTCGCGAAACTGAGTTGTGTTCCGGTCGTCTATCCCAAGGGCGGTCTCGTTCGCCTGCTCGAAAATACGGCCAGGATCCTCGACAAGCTCCGGGTGGAAGTGACCTGTGGCGCGAACGCCAACAAGGTCGAATGGGTCTCCGGATCGCCCGGCCACCACGTCGTGACAGCATCGGTTGGCGAGATTCAGGCCAAGCAAGTGGCGCTTCCAACGGTCTTCAACATCGATGGATTCGGCTACGACGGACGAGACGTGCCTGCCTATTTTCTCGACAATCATTCAACTCATTTGGTTTTCAAGGCCCGCACAGCGGTGGCGGGCCAGCTGCGTTTTCTCAAGGTCACTGGCTCGCCGTACTTCGAACTGATCAACGACGTGACCCCCTACTGCCTAGGTGACGTGTCCGCAGACGAGCGGATCATCGCGTGCCGATGCGCTCGCTCGCTGTCATTCGACGAAGAGAACATCAACGAATACATCGATCACCTCCGCGAGCTGAACTACCTGCCCGAGGGCGACGAACTCGTGGACTATCGCGTCACCGAGGCGGAGGACCGGAT
>JAUXJK010000092.1 GCA_030624785.1 Actinomycetes bacterium | reverse complement strand
TCTCAGCCGTGCGATCAGCCTACGAGAGCGGTACGAGTGACGAGTTCATCGAGCCCACCGTTATCGCGGGCGCTCCGTGGATCGCCGATGACGATGTGGTCGTATTCGCGAACTTTCGTCCCGATCGCGCGCGCCAGCTCACGCAACGGCTCGTCGATCTCGGGCTCGATATCACGACCATGACCAGCTACTCCGGGGCACTCGAATGTCCTGTCGTGTTTGCTGAACAGCAGATCACGGGAACGCTTGCTGAGATCGTCGCCGAGGCTGGGCTTGCCCAACTGCACGTGGCGGAGACCGAAAAGTATGCACACGTGACCTACTTCTTCAACGGTGGGCGCGAAGAGATCTGGCCTGGCGAGCGTCGCGAGCTGGTGCAGTCGCCCACCGATGTCGCGACCTACGACGAGAGGCCCGAGATGTCGGCCAAGGGTGTGGCGCGTGCCTTCACCGAGGGTTTTGGAAGCAATGACCTGGCGTTCGGTCTCGTCAACTTCGCCAATCCCGACATGGTTGGGCACACAGGCGTGCTTCCTGCAGTCGTTCGCGCGGTAGAGGAGGTGGACGGCTGCCTCGGCGAGGTAATCGCGGCCGTCGAGCGAGCTGGTGGCGTGGCGCTCGTGTTCGCTGATCACGGCAACGCCGAAGTCATGCTGGCCGATGACGGCATCTCTCCGAACACCGCGCACACGACGAACCCTGTGCCACTCATCGTCACCGATCAAGCCGCGCCGCTGCGCAGCGGCGGCGGTCTCGCCGACATCGCACCGACGGTGCTCGAGCTACTTGGGCTTGGCCAGCCGGCCGCGATGGACGGTCGTTCGTTGCTCCAGAACCGTTAGGCACCGACTACTACCGGGCTATACTGGCGCAAGTCCTACCGTCCCGCCCGGTCAATTGTCGTTGCCTCAACCGGATCAGTCGACCATCCGCAAAGCGCAGCGGGGCGACGAGCACGCGTTTGCTCAGCTCGTGACGAGTTATGAGGTCCCGGTCTACAACTACGTTGCGCGTATGGTGGGCGATCGGACGCTCGCCGAGGACCTGACACAAGAGATCTTTCTCCGCGTTCATCACGGGATCGCTGGGTTCTCGCTTCGCTGCCGATTCACTACCTGGGTCTTCCAGATCGCTAAGAATCGCGTGCTTGATGAACTGCGTGCACGCGACAGGCGCCCCGAGACCGATCCGCTCGACAGCGTGCCCACTCTCGAAGTTGTCGATCCGCCACCGGAGCGAGTCGAGCTTGTTGATGCAGTATGGAAGGCGGTCGCGGGATTGAACCCGGATCTCAAGATGGCACTCCTGCTTCGGGACGTGGTCGGGCTGGCATACGCCGAGATCGCCGATTCGCTCGAGATCACCCTGGCCACGGTGAAGTGGCGCATCTACAAGGCGCGTGAAGAGGTTCAGTTCGCTCTGGAAGTGGACGGGTTGGCCGACACGGCGACTGCGGCGGCGCGGGCCGACGAGCGTTCCTAGCCTCGGGGTCGAGCTACACGCCGGCAGCGAGTCGCTCGGCTAGGGACTCGGGAAGGCCAGCCTCGATGATCGCTGCCTGTGTCTTGGGGATGTCGTAGCTCGTGCGCCGGAAGCTCGCTGTCGAGGTAGAGAAGTCGACGAGCAACCAGGCCGCGCGCGGGTCGCCGTCGCGAGGCTGGCCAACCGATCCCGGATTCAACAGTCGCGACTGGTCCAACGTGACCGTTGTGCCTTCGGGAGCGAGGCCCCACTCGCCGGCGTCTGGCTCCGAGAAGTGCAGAGCCGCATGGCTATGGCCAACGAGAATCAACCCCCTTGGCGAGCTCTCGAACGCGGCGGCCGCTTGCTCCCACGAGAGAACGTACTCCCAGATCGGGTCCCTCGGGCTTCCGTGCGCCAGGGTTGCGCGCTCGGTGTCCGCCGCCGGCTGCAGCGATGTCAGGAACGCTCGCGAGGATTCGTCCAGGATTGTCTGCGTCCACTCTGCG
Source organism: Actinomycetes bacterium (assembly GCA_030624785.1). Lineage (GTDB taxonomy): Bacteria > Actinomycetota > Thermoleophilia > Gaiellales > Gaiellaceae > JAUVPB01. The sequence continues at coordinate 5,809 of JAUXJK010000092.1, read as the reverse complement.
GCCGCAGCAGCTTCCGGTGCGAAGGTCGAGAGGTCGAGCTCGCCGAGGACGCCGAGGTCGTGGTTGCCGACAAGCGTGATCTCAGACTCGGCGGCCACAAGGGCGCAGCACTCGTTTGGCTCAGGCCCGTACCCGACCGTGTCACCAAGACACCAGATCGTGTCGGGTTCCTCGGCGCGCACAGACTCGAGTGTTCGCTCGAGCGCAGCGAGGTTCCCATGAATGTCGGATATGACCGCGACACGCATGCTCGTCGCGTGAGGTTAGAGCTCGTGTGCTTCGGAGCCGTAGTGAGCGCGGTCGCTGCCTGGCTTCTGTGGCGCACAACGGTTCCCGATGTCGACCTTGTGGATGTGGCTGCGACCGACGTCTTTCCCTCTGCCGTACTCGTCGAAGGAGATGATTACCGTGCCGGAACACGGGCGTTCTGGGCTGGTTCGATTGCGTTACAGATCGTCGTGCTCGCCCTGCTTGCCTGGCGCGCGCGTTGGCTCACCGGTCACCTTCTGAGGCTCGTAGGAGGGCGCGTGCGCGTCGCTGCCTCGCTGGGTGTCTTGGCGGCCGTCACTGTCTGGGTTGCTTCCGTGCCGGTCGGAATCGCACGCCATGGCTGGCGCCGACAGTTCGATGTCACCGAACAGTCCTACGGCGGCTGGCTGGTTGATTCGGCGGCCAACCTGCTGGTCACGGCTCTTCTCGTCGCGCTCGGAGTGAGCATCGTCGTGGCTCTGGCGGCGAGGTTCGGCTCTCGCTGGTGGATGGTAGGCGGCCCCGCGATCGCTGCATGCGGCTTCGTGTTCGTCCTCCTTCAGCCCGTGGTTGTCCAGCCGCTGTTCAACGATTTCTCTCCGCTCAACAACGCTCAGCTCGAGGCGGATGTGCGCGAGATCGCTGCGGCGGTTGGGGTCGGTGTCGGTGGGGTCGAAGTGCGCGATCAGAGCCGTCGAACGCGGTCCGCCAACGCAAAGGTGACGGGGCTCGGGCCTTCTCGTCGAGTCGTGATCGATGACACGCTGCTGGGTGCCGACGCGTTTGAGCGAGCGGACATCCGCTTCGTGGTTGCGCACGAACTCGCGCACGTGGCGCGCAGTCACGTGTGGAAGGGCGTCGCCTGGTTCGCCTTGATCGTCATTCCTGCCGCCGGCCTGCTGGCGTTGCTTCTGGAGCGCGTCCGCCCGGGCGGTGCCTCTGACCCCGCGGTTGTGCCACTCGGACTGCTCATTGCGTTGTTGATCTTTCTCGCAACCTCGCCGCTCCAGAACGCGGTGTCTCGTCGTTACGAGGCGGAAGCGGACTGGGTTGCCCTGAAGGCCACCGGTGATCCCGAAGCGCTAGAGCGGTTCATGAAAGGGCTGGTCATTACCAATGTCGGTGATCCGACTCGCCCAGGCTGGGTGAAGCACCTGCTCGGTACGCATCCGAGCACGCTCGAGCGTATCGGTATGTCGCGGGCGTTCGTGGGCTATTCGTCGTCGACGTACTCGTCGTCGGCGGCCTGCTCGGGCAGGTTTCGAATGCCTTCGCGTGTCTGCCACTTCGACCAGCAGTCGCCCATCGCGTCCATCAGTTCACTCATAAACCTTGGTGAGACATTGACGCGGGTCACGACCACCCCAGGCACTTCGCCTTCATCGACCTCGTGATCGACTCGCGCAAACGTCAGGGTGAACTCGTAGTCGGAAAAACTCACGTTCGCAAAGTTGGCGTAGACACCGGCGAGGTGATCCGGGTCCAGGTGGATATTCAACTGTCGTTCAGTGCTCTCGTCGTCCACGGCTCTACCATAGTCGGCGCATGAGTCATGTCGAGCTTTCTACGGTTGCTGGCGCGGCGGTGTCAACGTGAGTCGTTCTCGCCCGCTCGCGGCCCTTGCCGAGCCTCTTGTTGCCGCTGCGAGCGGCCTCGCCGGCGCTCCTGTCGATGGTGTGCTCGAACGTCCGAGCGACGCTGAGCGTGGCGACGACGCGACCACCGTCGCATTGCAGCTCGCGAAGAAGCTGGGCCGGCCGCCGCGAGAGGTGGCAGAGGAGTTGGCCACGAGCATGTCGGGCAGCGAGGCTCTGGCGGGTGCTCCCGAGATCGCCGGTCCGGGATTCCTGAATCTGCGCGTGAGCGACGATTGGTGCGCCGACGCGCTTGCTGACCTGCTTGACGCGGGGGTGGACTATGGCGGTGGCAGCGCCCCGAAAGCTGAACGCGTTCAGGTCGAGCTAGTTTCCGCGAATCCGACGGGCCCGTTGACGGTCGGCTCGGCGCGAAACGGCGCATATGGAGACTCGGTCGCGCGCCTGCTCGAGTTCGCTGGCCATGACGTCGAGCGGGAGTACTACTACAACGACGCCGGCAGCCAGATGGAGCGGTTTCGCGCTTCGGTGGAAGCCCGCCGACGTGGAGAGGAGCCACCGGAGGACGGCTACCACGGCGAATACATCGCCGAGCTCGCCAAGGTGGACGGCGACCCAGTACCCGGCATGCTTGAGAGGATCGAGAACACCCTTGAGCGGTTTCGAATCTCGATAGATAGCTGGGAGCGCCAGAGCTCGCTCGAAGTCGAGATACCGGCGATTGTCGAAGAACTGGAAACCTACGAGGCGGACGGGGCGGTGTGGATTCGCTCAACAGCGTTCGGTGATGAGAAGGACCGCGTGCTGATCCGCTCACAGGATCGTGGGGGTCTACCGACCTATGAGGCGGCCGACGCGGTCTACATGAGAAAGAAGTTCGCGCGCGGCTTCGACCGGCTTATCTATGTGCTCGGCGCCGATCACCACGGCTACGTTCCCTGGCTGAAGGCTCTGGCAGGTGCGTGCGGGCGAGATTCAGACGCGGCCGAGGTGCTGATCTACCAGCTCGTTCATCTGATGGAAGAGGGCGAAGCGAAGCGCGTCTCGAAGCGGCGCGGCGACGTCGTCTTGCTAGAGGAGTTGATGGATGCCGTCGGCGTGGATGCTGCACGCTGGTATCTCGTGATGCGAGGCCACGACCAGACAATCGACATCGATGTTCAGCTGGCCGCCGAACGAAGCAGCGCGAACCCCGTCCACTACGTGCAGTACGTCCACGCTCGAACGTCGGCGATCTTTCGCGAGGCCGACGGCGCGCCTGTGATGGCGAGCGCCTACGCAGACCTGGGTGATGCCGAGCGCGATCTGGTCAAGCGGCTTGTCGAGTTCCCTGACGTCGTCGCCGAAGCGACTGAGCGGCGAGGGCCACATGCCATCACCGTGTACGCCGTTCGCGTCGCCGACGACTTTCATCGTTTCTACCATCATCACAAGGTTCTTCAGAAGCACTTCGAGGCCGTGACTCCGGAGCAGCAGGGCTTTCGTCTCGCCCTGTGTCGGGCGACGCAGAGCGTGATCGCCCGCTGTCTCGACCTCGTTGGTGTCGAGTCTCCCGACCGGATGTAGCTACGCGCTGCGCACTGCAGGAGCGCGCCGCCGCCCTCTACTGATGGTTGCGTATCTCGTAGAGGGAACGTACGAACAGCGCGTTGAGTCTCAGCAGATCGCCTGGCCCGCTCAACGACGGGCGCGCGGCTGTCGAGGAGAACGCCTCGGACACCGTGATTCGAGTTTCTGGAGCCGCCCGTTCTAGCGCCTCGGCTTGCGCAAACGGTACGAGGGGATCATTCGGAGCGGTGGCCAACTCAACCCGGGCCTGTAGCCGCCGCGCACCTCTGACCGGTGACAGACGTTCTACGGTATCGCGGACATCTGCCGGAAGCTCGGCGTACAGCGCGTCGTAGGCCTCAGGGTCGTCGTTGGCGAGCAGATCAACGACAGCCTGGGCTTGAGGGCCGAGTAGACCGTCCGGCAACTCATCGAGCGCCGCGAAGGGATCGTTGTTCTCGTCGTCCTCGGCGCTTGCCGTCAATGCGCTGTCGATCTCGCTGGCAAGTAGGTCGCGCGGCGGGCCCGCAGGGAGCGCGTCGAGGAGTATGTTTGCGGCCATCCGAAGAAGCTCCGGTGGCACTGGATAGCGCGTGAAGCCGTCAGCCGTTCGATGGAAGCCGGTCGTCGCTACTCGTCCGAGTTCTACGAGGTCGGTGAGCGGTGAGGCAGCGAACACCAGTGGAACTCGTGGTGCTAATCGTGGGTCTTCCGCGGCAAGTAGCGCAAGCGTTCCGCCGAGCCCGAGTCCGAGGATTGACACCTCACCGTCGCGGGTCTGTGATGCCCGGGCCAGCGTCAATGCGACGCGTTTAGCCTCAGCCTCCGATGCTGCCGTGAAGTCGCCGCTCTGCGGGTCGGGCGAGTCGACGATGACGACGCGGTGTCCAACTCTCGCCAACCCGGCGGCGACTTGAAGAACGTCGCTGTCGAAGCGGCCGCCCGCCGTGGCGCCGTTGAGGAGTAGCACGGTGTGCCAGGGCCCTTCACCCGCAGGGTTGACGATCGTTACTTCCGTACCTGCGATCGTTGTGTTCGCGAGGCGTGGCTCATCCGTCAGTTTCTGCGTCACCCACGAAAGCACGGGAGTTTCATACGCGGTCGTCAGCACTGCGACGGTTCTTCCTTGTGCTGCAAGCCATGGACCGTAGAGCAATCCCAGTACAACAGCCGCGATCACGATGCCGAGCAGAATCAGCCGCATGGGGCGGAGCAGCACGGCGAGTATCCACATCGGCTTGAACACAGCGTCGGTCTCTGCCGGCGCCGCTGGGCAGGGCCGGCCGGGCGACGACTAGGATACGGCTCCAGGATGACCGACGCTAGTCCATCCACTCCAGGTCGAGACCTCGCTCTCGAATTGGTGCGAGTTACCGAGGTCGCTGCGCTCTCCGCAGGTCGCTGGATCGGACGTGGCCGGAAAGAGGACGCTGATCAGGCGGCCGTCGACGCGATGCGGCTCATGCTCGACACGGTTTCTATGGCCGGAACGGTTGTGATTGGCGAAGGCGAGAAGGACGAGGCGCCGATGCTCTACAACGGGGAGAGCGTCGGAAATGGTCAGCCGCCTGAGGTAGACGTGGCGGTCGATCCGGTCGAAGGAACTCGGCTCACAGCGCTAGGGCAGCCCAACGCGATAGCGGTGATCGCCGTGTCTGAGAGTGGGACGATGTTCTTTCCCGGGCCAGCGGTCTACATGGACAAGATCGCCTGCGGCCCGAAGCTCGCGGACGTCGTCGACATCTCTGCCTCACCCGGTGAGAACATCAGGCGGGCCGCTGAAGCGAAAGGCGTCCAACCCAGCGAGATCACCGTGATCGTGCTCGATCGAGACAGAAACACCGGCCTGATCGACGATCTGCGCGTGTGCGGCGCCAAGGTCAACCTGATCGGCGACGGCGATGTAGCTCCGGCAATCGCAGCCGCTCGTCCTGACGAGACTGGTGTCGATCTGATGATGGGCATCGGGGGCACACCTGAGGGCGTGATCGCGGCAGCGGTGGCGCGCTGCCTTGGGGGCACTCTCCAGGGTGTTCTTTGGCCGCGCACCGTTGAAGAGCGAGGAAAACTCGTTGACGCTGGTTACGATCTTGACCGAGTTCTCGATACGAAAGACCTCGTTGGCGGCGAAAGCGTTTTCGTTGCGGCCACCGGGATAACGAACGGAGCAATGTTGCGCGGCGTGCAGTTCAAGGACGGTGGAGCGTCGACCGATTCGATCGTGATGCGCACCGGGTCGGGCACGGTGCGTCGAACGCAGGCGGAGCACATGCCCGACAAGGTCAAAGAGTTCGCACCGCCGATAGCGTTCTAGCGGTAGTCAAACCAGGAGGAAAGAACATGCGATTGGGCCACGACGAGAAGCTGTACATCCTCGCCTTCGATCATCGCGGCTCGTTCGAGAAGATGTTCGGAAT
>JAUXJK010000121.1 GCA_030624785.1 Actinomycetes bacterium | reverse complement strand
TGCCCGCCACCGCGACCTGCTCTCCATGTCTCGCATGTGGAAGATCGCAGCTTGCGAGTACCTCCTCGGGAAGATGAGCGCGCAGTAGCTCGATTGGGTGTTGTCCTGTCGAGAGGCCGATTGAGCGATAGTCGGACAAGACGCGCTCCCACACTGTCTCGTCGGGAAGCTCGGGGATCTCCGTCGTGGGTTCGATCGGCAGTACCAGCTGACGGGCCTCCCCACCTTCACCAGCGCGAACCGAGCGTGGAGCGAGCCCCAGGCGCCAAAGCAGTTGCCGTCTCGGCCATCCGAAAAGATCACATGCCCCTGACACAGCTAACGCATCAAATTCAGCTCGCGAAAGTGGAGCTCGCTGGGTCAGATCATGAACGCTTGTGAAGCGTCCTGCCGCCTCTCGTTCTGCAACCAGTTGCGCCGCCGACTCCTCGCCAACGCCGCGGATGAAGCCAAGACCGACACGCACGCTTGTCTTCTCGAGTACACAGTGGACATTGCTCAGGTTGATATCTGGCGTTCTGACCTCCACGCCTCGTCGCTCACCATCGCGCACGAGGCTCGACGGTGGATAGAAACCCATCGGCTGTGCGTTCAGGAGAGCGCATAGGAACTCTGCGGGATAGTGGTGTCTAAGCCACGCCGACTGGTATGCCAGCAAGGCGAACGCCGCAGCGTGTGACTTCGGAAACCCAAATGATGCGAATCCGAGAAGCTTCTGGAAGACAGCTTCCGCAATTTCAGGAGAGACACTGCGCTGCATCGCACCCGCGAGAAACCGCTCCCGGTAGCTCTCGATCGCGTCGTGACTGCGTTTGCGACTCATGGCTCGACGCAGGTCCTCAGCCTCTCCCACAGTGAAACCCGCGAGCGCTATAGCGACATCGAGCACCTGGTCCTGGAACACGACGACACCTAGCGTGTCCTTCAACGGCTCGCGTAGAAGTGGATGATCGATTGGCAGATCGCACGTTGGGTCTCGCCGTCGTCGCTGGCGTCGCTCGATGTACGGATTGACGGCGCCACCTTGAATAGGGCCGGGTCGGACAAGGGCAACCTGCACCGTGAGGTCGTCGAGGTTCTCAGGTTGGGTACGCAGCAGGCTCTGCATCTGCGCTCGACTCTCGATCTGAAAAACTCCAACTGTGTCTGCATCACGAATCTCGCTGTAGACGTTGACGTCATCGAGCGGAATACGCGAGAGATCGATTGGTTCGGAACGACGTTGAGCGATCTGATCGGCGCACTCCTCAACAGCCGAGAGCATTCCTAGACCTAGTAGGTCGATCTTGAGGAAGCCGGCATCACCACAGGAGTCCTTGTCCCATTGACAGAGTTGGCGGCCGTCCATGGCAGCATGCTCGACGGGAACGAGTTCGACAAGCGGGCGAGTTGAGATGATCATCCCCCCGGGATGTTGAGAGAGGTGCCGCGGCAGCCCTGCGATCTCTCCGCAGACCTCGGCAAAGGCGCGCCAGCGCGGCGAGCGTTGTTTCTCATCAGCGTCAGGTAGATGGGAGATCTCCTGTGCAACGTTCGTGGCATCCCACCCATCAGAAAGCCTTGCCAACCGCTCGAGATCCGCGTTCGGTAGACCAAATGCCTTGCCCACTTCACGGATTGCTCCTCGCGAGCGATAGGTGGGGAACGTTGCGACAAGTGCCGTGTGCTCCCGGCCATAGTGCTGGATCAAGCGCGCGATGAGCTCGGCTCGAATATCCCGCGGGAAGTCCAGATCAATATCGGGCACAGCTTTCAGCTCGCGATTGAGAAACCGGCCGAGCGAGAGTCGGGCACCGACAGGATCAACGTGAGATAGGCCTGTCAAGTAACAGACGATCGAGCCAACGGAGCTGCCACGACCTCGACCTGGCGGGAGAATCTGCCTGGCGGCGCTAGGGCCTCTCACTTCGTGCGCAACCCCCCGAGCAATCTCAAGTACTTCGTGATGCAGAAGGAAAAAACCAGACAGCTCGATCGCCGCGATCAGGTCGAGCTCCTCCTCAAGCCGTGCCCTTGCCTCTATCCGAATAGGAGAGTGGCGATAGCGACTGTCGAAGGATGCGTTGCAGATCTCGGCAAGCTGCTCCTCGGCGCTGGTATCTCCATCAGAGAAATCGGGGTACCGGTATCCCAACTCCTTGGTGAGGTCGAACTCCAGTCTCTCGGCCAGATCAGAGGTTGCGCGAACCGCATCGAGATCATTCGGAAAGCGATGTTCAGCCTCCTCTGGGGCGGTAAGGACAAACTCCTCATTACCTCGCCGAGCTGCTTCGCATCCGTCGAGTGTCGTTCCTTCGCGGATCGCAACAAGAACGTCTTGCAAGCGGGTGCGGCGGGCCTGGTGCGCATGCACATTGCCGGTTGCGACTGTCTTGACTCGAAGCTCGCGCGCAAGCTCTCTCAACTGGCGATTTCTTCGAGCATCGCCATATGCGTATGGCCGTTGAAGTTCCACGTAGAAGTGCTCAGGGCCGAGAGTGCGGGCGAGCTCAGTCGCGACGTTTGGGTGCATCACCCCAACTCCCTCTCTCGCACATCCGGACAAGCAGACAAGGCCATCGCCAAACTCGCCGAACATGTCCTGCCCGAGCCTGGGGTTGCGTCTCTCCTGACTGTGCGCCGCGGTGATCAGCCGACACAGGTTCGCGTAGCCACGAGGCGTCTCGACCAGAACCGTCACATGCGATGGCGGTTCAGTCGCCAGAGTCAGCTCTGCACCCGTGATCGGTCTGACGCCAAGCGCTTTTGCCGCCTGAGCGAACTCGAGTGATCCGTACACCCCATCGTGATCGGTAAGCGCAAGCGCCGCGTAGCCGAGCTCGGCAGCGCGTGCAGCAAGTTCTTCAGGCTGTGACGCTCCATCTAGAAACGAATACGCCGAGTGACAGTGCAACTCGACGTAGGTCACGAGTCAACTCTGAACTCGACTAGTGGACGTTCAGATCCGTCTCGACGCTCTATGCACGCTGTGTGAACCACGCGTCTCTTTCCACATCGAGGAATACGACCACGTGCTTGCCGGTTTCGAGAACGAGATCGAAGTACTGTCGACGGACAGGTGCACTAGTCCACCACTGATCGGCAACGCGCCACTCCTCACGAATCGCCTCAACCGAAACGCCTCCTACCGCGGTGGGCCGACCACGTAATGCGGTGACATCGACCGGCCGAGGAGCGTTTAGTCGTCGCGCGGAACGAGAATCGCTCGATTTTCTGGAATTCGGGACCATGGAGCGATCTCGACCACCGTGCAGACCGCATAGCGGCCCACGCTGGTGCGCACTTGGCGAAGCCCTTCCCGCAGCTTCTCTTGAAGCCGCTTCCCCCGAGTTGACAGCAACTCTTCTTGAACGCCTTGCCATTCAGTGAGCTCATCGATCTTGATCTTCAGATCGAGCGCAGGTGCGGGAAGTTCGGAGAGCCGTGGCGTGAGAGCCACGCGAAGCACGGTTGGGTCGGCGCTCGGCTCACGAAGCGTCAGAGCGCGTCGCCACGACCCTCCGCTCACGAGACGAGCCGAGAGAGCAACCTTGCGTAATGCCCTTCCCTTGCGATCCGGACGCGCCAGCAGCAGATCGATCAATCGCGCAAGCGAATGCTCAAGAGTGGAAGAGTTCGCAACAGGGTCGGGAAATTCGATGCTCTCAACGAGATCAACCGATGGTTGGCGGGGTACAACTCGCGCGCGATCTTCACTTCTTGCGCATAGCCACGCCTGATCGGCGTCGCTACCGAACCGATCAGCAACCGACGCACGTGGCAGGCAGGCGAGCTCGCCGAGTCGTTGAATCCCGAGAGCCGCAAACTCTTCGCGGCGTTCCTGCGAGAGCGGCAAGAGATGAAGCGGAAGTGGCTCCAGAAACAATGCTGTCTCCGCGTCATCAACGACGAGAATCCTTCCAGGCACGGTGACGCTTGCTGCTGCGACAGCGGCAAAGCGACGAGCAGCGACACCGAGGCTGGGTTGCCAACGCGAATCGACGGCGGCCATGGCACGCTCTAGCGCCTGTTCGAGGCCGCCCGCTAATAGTTCGACAGGCGCGGTGTCGAACAGAACACAGCCATGTTCGAGAGGTTCGACCTCGAACCCCGCTTCCTCCAGTTGATGCAGGATCGCCTCCCACACGTCGGCGACGGAAGCAGGATCCTGCTCGAGTAGAACAAGTGTGGGACACGTTGCAAGCGCTTCGCTAAGACGCATACCTGTACGTAAACCCGCTTTCTCAGCCGCAAGAGTGAACGCTTCGATGGCTTCTGGTGTATTAGAGGCAGGCGCAAGCGCTACAGGAAGGCCGGAAAGATCTGGCCGAGGGCGAAGGGCAACCCGAAGAGCGAAGGATGAGATAGTCAGACACGCGACCATAGGAACGTATGTTCTACACGAACAAACGTTCGGTGTCAAGCCAGGGTCGCCCTACCACCTGTGTTGGCCTGGTCTACATCGTCTAGAACGGAGAGCTAGAGAGAGATCTCAACAGCGAGCGCTGTCGTTCTCGTGAGTCGAGGAACAACCGTGAGAACGTCTGTACGCGCACACCAGGCGATGTCATCGTCGAGGTTCGCCGCAAGAAGATTGCGCGCGCTTTGGCTTGCAAGCAAGCCCGCTTCGGACGTCTCGAAGCTCTCGGCGATCCGAACTGCTGCCTGCGCCGCGTCAGTAAGCTTACCGTCGAAGAGCGCGGCCAGTCGTCCTGCACAGTAGGCGTCGTCCATCGCAAACGCTCCGAGCACTCCTGCGCAGACGATCGACACATCCTCCCCGGTTTCACGCGCAGCCTGCGCCACGGCGTTGAGATTCAGGAGACCTGCGGCATACACGCGCTCTGCTCGCTCTGCGGCTGCCACAAGGGCTCGCGTGCCGTTGGTTGTCGAGAGAATGGCAAGCTCCGCAGCCGGCTCTAGGAACTCACGCGGTGAGTTACCGAGATCAAATCCCGGAACACGCACGCACTCTCGCTCCCCCGCCAGTACACCTCGCCCGAGTTCGTGACGAAGCGTGCGCGCGTCATCAACGTCTACGCAACAGTGGATCTGGGCGTACCCCGCATTCAGGGCCTGTGCGATCGTTGACGTAGCGCGAAGCACATCGATCACGATGGCGGTCGGAGCAGGAGCGGCTAGCTCGGGCGCAAAGGCAACATCGATACGCATGGCGGCGGATCGTAACGACCCCGTCAACTGGACGTAGTTGTGAATCCCACCCGTAGGATCAAAGAATGAGCACAACCGAGCCCGGTCAACACACGACCTGCTACCGCCACAAAGACGTAGAAACAGCCGTGAGCTGCTCCGAATGCGGGCGGCCCATCTGCCCTGATTGCATGGTGTTCGCGCCTGTCGGTATCCACTGCCCGGAATGCTCCCACCAGCGTGAGGCACGCGCGCAGAAGACACGACCGAAGCAGAACGTACGCCAGCTAGCTCGGGCCGGGTCCAACGACATCGTGGCTCGAGCACTCGTCGGTCTGATCGTGCTGGTCTACCTGGGTCAGGTCGCGGAATCAGGAGACATCAACGGAACGAGCGGCGAACTGTTCTTCAACGGTGCCCTGTTCGGGCCAGCGGTTGATGACGGCGATTGGTGGCGGCTAGTGACCTCTGGCTTCCTCCACTCTGGCCCGATTCATATCCTCTTCAACGCGGCGATCCTCTGGTGGTTCGGGCGCCCGCTTGAAGCGCTCATCGGCTCCGGGCGCTTTCTGGCGCTCTACATGATCTCGCTGCTGGCTGGTTCCGCGGGCGCACTTCTCTTGAGCCCGAACGCGGCAACTGTCGGAGCTTCAGGAGCCATCTTCGGTGTCCTTGGCGCTGGCCTGGTTCTTGAGCGTCGCGGTATCTACGTTTTTGGTGGCGCGGCATTGCCGATCGTCGCGTTCAACGTCGTGCTTAGTTTCGTCTTTCCGCGCATATCGATCGGCGGCCACCACGGTGGCCTGATCGGAGGAGCGCTCGTGATCCTGGTGTTCTCTCGATTCGGGCGAGCGAATCCGGCCTACACGCGAACGACGCCGCTCATGGTTCTCGGGCTCATGGCGATCGCGGTAGCCGCGGTCGCGCTCTCGTACCTGCGTGTCGGGCCTTTTGCCTAGCCGCCGATTTCGACGGGCGTAACACCATCCCCCGCCAGAACGGCCTGTGCGGCCGCGAGGCGTGCGAGCGGCACCCGAAGCGGCGCGCACGATACGTAGTCGAGCCCGAGGTCGTGACAGAAGCGCACCGAGTCAGGATCTCCCCCATGTTCGCCGCAGATGCCGAGTTTGATGTCCTTCGACGTCTGCCGAGCTCCCTTAACGCCGATCTCCATGAGTTTGCCAACACCAGACTGCTCGAGCGTCTCGAACGGATGGTGCTCGAGCACGTGCAGGTCTTCGAGGTATTTGGTTAGAAACTTCCCTGTGTCGTCGCGCGAGAACCCAAGCGTCGTCTGTGTCAAATCGTTC
>JAUXJK010000107.1 GCA_030624785.1 Actinomycetes bacterium | reverse complement strand
GTGAGTTCTGGGGAGAGCGAGGGCCCGTCGAGGGCATCGCTGCCGATCCGCGCTACCTCGACGTATCGGTTCCGGCAGGCAAGCGAAAGACCATCCCCGTCGAGCTCGGACGCCACGCGTTCGCATACGTCTTCGACGGCAGCGGCACATTTCGCGGCTCCTCGGAGCCGCGAGCAGTGCAGACCGACCTCGTGGGCTCAGGCCTGCCCGAGGCGCCGTCGTCGGTTGGCAATCGCTCGCTCGTGCTCTTCGATAGCGGCGACGAGGTCACCGTCCAGGCCGGAGAAGAGGGCTTGCGCTTCCTCCTCGTATCAGGCCAGCCGTTGCGCGAGCCGGTCGCGTGGTACGGACCGATCGTGATGAACACCCAGGAGGAGCTCGTTCAAGCCCAGCGGGACCTCCAGAATCGAACCTTCATCAAGGACTGAGCGGCCTCCCCCGCGGCTTCGAGGTTTACGCCTCGGCGCTGGCCTGCTGCTGCCGCAACACGGCCCGCGTCTCGTGCCCGTTAAGAAGAAGCATGCCGACCCCGACAACACCGGCGAACGCGACGGGCTCCAGAACATCAACAACAGCGAGCACGATGAGCAGAACGGCAAGCGCAACGCGATACCCGAGAAAAATGATCGAACGACGGCTGAGCTTGAAGCCGAGGTTGGCCACGTTGACCGCGGACATGCCGAACCAGAACGCCGCGATTCCCCCTGCCAAGATGGCGGAACCGGGCAGGGCTCCGTCAGACGCGTGCGCGACCGCTTCACCCTCCTCGGCGGCGAGAATGGCCGCCTCTGCGCCAGCCGCCGACTGCTCGATGAGCAGCTCCGTACCGACGCCAATCGCAGCTATGCCGGCAAAGATCACGAAGTGGGCGTATCCCCACACGAACGAGGTGGTGAGTCCGGATGTCAGTGCGTCGCGGCCCGAGCGATCGAAGTACGTCCACCAGATCGACACCGCCGCAAGAAACACGAACGACGCAGTGAGCATCGAACTCGCCGTCCAACCAACCTCGGCTACGCCAATACTCACGGCCAGGACAGACTCGCCCAGGACGATGATGGTGAAGAGTCCGTAGCGCTCACGGATGTGGTCGAGATGAAAGAGATCGGTCGGTCGAAGCAAGCCGCCGTGCGCGGGGGCCATGCCGTAGCTCTGTCGAATCTTGTCCCGCTCGGACAGCTCCTGATGCCACTGCGCTGCCCGCTCCAGTGGGCGTAGCGCCAGGTACGGAGTCCCCAGCTCGATGAGCAGCCCCACCGCCCACAACGCGTAGCGCGCCTCGTCCTCGAAGGCGAGGGAGACGATCCACGGAACCAGTCCAACCGCGCTCCCGGCGATCGTGCGATTCGTGTATCCGACTATTGACTCACGTGCCCGATCCTCATCGTGGTGGGCCGCGTGCCAACGTGCGCGTACGAACAACGTCAGGTTGAGCGTTCGCAACACGATGTAGGCGAGCGCAAACGCGAGGGTCTCTCCACCCGCTGCCGCCTCGACCGACGTCGCAAGCCAGATGATCGCGAGCATCGCGCCGAACACGATGGCCCGATAGATCACGTCATCGTTGTCGAATGTGTTTGCGTACCAGGTGAACCCCATCCACGCCCACCAGAGCGGCACAAACAGCGCGACATAGATCCATGCGCCCTCCCAGGTGGGATCGTTATGAAATGCCCTTGCCAGAGCCGCAATAGCCACGACGAAGCACAGATCGAAAAACAGCTCGAGCCACGTTGCCGACCTGTGAGCCTCGTCTGCGATCCGGGCGGTCTGCCGCTTGATCGCCGATGGAACCCGCGGAGTGGTGGATTGCCCCTCGCTGCTCACGCCTCGAATTCAAGCAATTCTGCGAGCGAGCCCGCGGCACGTCCGCGCCAGGAGCTGCCGAATCGGTCGTGCCGGCTCTAACAGAGGATGCGCAGTGCAACCTCAACCGGGCATCCGGCGCGCATCAGATCGACGGCGACGTGAAGATCGATATCGGTGCGAGCTGCGAGCCTGGCGGCCACAGCATCGGAGTACCCGGCCGCTCGTAGCTGATCGAGGCGCCATTTGGTGACGCGCTCGTCGCTCGTAAGGGTCTCGAGAGCTTGGTTGTCGAGTTCAGCTGTGGCCATGGTCTCCTCCATTTCTTGTATCTATTAGACCGTGCTGAACGTTGATCGGCGGTAAGAAAACACGCTTCTACGTTAAGGCGCCTTAACAGCCAGATAGGCCCTCGCGCACAGCTCAGAGCCGCCGCCGAAGCCTCGCGGAAACTGCTTGCCACTCGTCTCTCGTGATCGAGTAGCTCGCCGAATTGCGCGGCCGCGCGTCCTGTGCTGGAACGTCGGCCCGAATCACGCCCTCCAGGACAGCTCCGAGCCGTTCGATTCCACGCCGCGAGCGCGCGTTGCGCTCGTCCGTGCGTAGTCGAACAGCGTGAACCTGCCAGACGTCGAAAGCATGCGTCAACATCAATGCCTTTGCCTCCGTGTTGCATCGCGTTCGCTGTGCCGATGCCGCGAGCCACGTCGCACCGATCTCGATCGAGTCGGGACGATCGACGCGCTGAAGCGGACTGCCCTCAGGCCACTGCCACGGCTGCATGCCGATAAAACTCGTACTCCCGACGAGACGGTCGTTCCAGATCGTGGCGAGCACGAGGCGTGCGCCCGACGCCATCATCCTCTCGGCACGTTCGACGTACGCCAGCGCCTCGTCGCGCCCAGCCGGAACGGTCGTGAACCGGTAGTGCTCCCGCGACTCTGCTCCTGCCGCGGCGAGCCCATCGACGTCGTCCCGCACCAGAGGTCTGAGCCGCACCGTCTCACCAACGAGTTCAAAGTCAGGCCACACCATGCCTCCCTCAGACAACGGGCTAGAGCAGTCGGACGATCAATCCGGAACGGAGTTTCGGCACAAAGTACGTCGACTTCGGCGGCAGCAACTCGTTGCGGTCAGACACATCCATGAGGTCCGCGACCGACATTGGATGGAGCGCGAAGCTCACAGCCAACGGGCCACGGCAGAGCTTATCGAGCTCATCCATGCCTCGAGTGCCCGGCACGAATTCGATCCTTGGATCGGTACGTGCGTCGTCGATCCCCAACAGAGGCGCCAGTAGATGGTCGTGGAGGACACTGACGTCGAGACCTGCGACGCCTGCCTGCGCACGGAAGGCATCAGGAATCGCGACGCGATACCAGCGCTCCGCGAGGCGCATCAGGTACGACCCTGCCTCGGGCGCATCATCGACACGATCGAGTTCATCGACCGTGAAGGTCTTGCGAACCGCAGTGAGGACATGCTCTGGCGAGTGACCGCCGAGGTCGGCGACGCATCGGTCGTAGGGTTGAATCGCGAGCTGATCCGACGAGAAGAGCACGGAAACCATGTGCGCATAGGCCTCCTCGCCGGTGTGATCGCTGTTGGCACTCGCGCATGAAGCCGCAAAGCGCGAGGCGGCCGCGGCGCGGTGGTGCCCGTCTGCGACATACAACTCGTCGAGCTCGTCGAGCGCAGCGCGAACCTCAGCGACCTCAGTCGTCGCGGTGATCGCCCACACCGTCAACTTCAATCCATCGTCTGATTCGACATCGATGGTCGGCGGCTGCGCCACAACTCGCCCAATGACCGCTGTGACCGTCTCGAGCGGACGATGGATCAGGAAGATGGGAAGGAAGCTGGCCCGTACGGCACCCATGTACTCGAAGAGCCGGTCCTCCTGGCCTCGCCGCGTGAGCTCGTGCACCTTGACCAGCCCGCGGTCGTATGCGTCGAGAGCGACATCGGCGATGACTCCCGTCTGCGCGTGACCGCCGACCTCGAGGCGGCACACGAAGAACGCTGGCGGTGCATAGAACTCAAACGTCTCGCCGGCCAGCAGGTCGTGCAGTTGCTTGAGCGTCTCAACAAGCATCGCCTTTCGTCCTTCGTCCGTCTGAAGCGGCAGATCGATCTCAGCGCGGAGCGCGTTGAGGAAAGCGAGCGGATTCTCGACATCACGGTGGATCCCGGTCGCACCAGCCTGATTCTCGTAGGGCGGCGCAAGCACCTTCGCTGCGAGCTCCGAGCGCGGTAGGTAGGCGCCAGTAGGACGAATCGACGACGCTAGCGCGCCGATCCCGCG
The DNA here is from genome assembly GCA_030624785.1 of Actinomycetes bacterium. Lineage (GTDB taxonomy): Bacteria > Actinomycetota > Thermoleophilia > Gaiellales > Gaiellaceae > JAUVPB01. The sequence continues at coordinate 2,865 of JAUXJK010000107.1, read as the reverse complement.
ACTCACCCGCTCTCAGCTCTGAACTGCGACATCACCGATACCAACGCTTCAACACCGGACAGCGGCATCGCGTTGTAGATCGACGCCCGCACGCCACCGACGCTGCGATGGCCCTTGAGGCCGTGTAACTGGGCGTCGGCGCAGATGCCGAGGAACTTCGTCTCGAGCTCTTCGCTCGGGAGTCTGAAGACGACGTTCATCAGCGAGCGGCTCTCAACCTGCACCGGGCTCGTGTAGAAGCCGGAACTACTGTCGATAGCGTCGTAGAGGAGAGCCGCCTTGTCTCGTCCTGCGGCTTCAACCGCATCGAGACCGCCCTGATCGGCGAGCAACTTCAACACCTTCCCGATCAACCACACCGAGAACACGGGCGGCGTGTTGAAGAGCGAGTTGCCGTCGCGGTGGAGGTCGTAACGGAGGTAGGCACCGATGTCACGGTTGGTCGACTCGAGCGCGCTGTCACGCACGAACACGATCGACGCTCCGGCGGGACCGAGATTCTTCTGGGCGCCCGCGTAAACCAGGTCAAACAGCTGCCAGGGAATGGGTCGACTCATCACGTCTGAGGACATGTCTCCGATAAGCGGAACGCCGACGTCTGGCCAGTCGAACATCTGAATGCCGTCGATCGTCTCATTCGATGTGACGTGGAGGTAGCGCGTTGCGGCCTGCAGACTGATCTCTCGCGGGTCGGGCATGTGATCAAAGCTGCTGGCGCTGCCGTCCCAGGCCATGTACGTCTCTCCATAGAGCCGGGCGTCGGCGAGGGCCTTCTTCGCCCACGCTCCCGACATCAGGTAGCCACCGGAACGTCCCGCGCCGAGCAGGTTCATGGGAACCATCGAAAACTGAAGCGTGGCGCCGCCCTGTAGGAAGAGCACCGAGAAGTCGTCGGGCACGCGAAAAACAGTGCGAGCGAGCGCGATCGCGTCCTCGTGAACTGCCGTGTATTCGGGTCCTCGATGGCTCATCTCGATGAGCGACATCCCACTGCCCGCGTATTCGACCAGCTCATCCTGAGCTTCCCGCAGCGCCGCCGAGGGGAGCGTTGATGGACCTGCCGAGAAATTGAACACCGTCATAGACCCTCAGCGTACGGATTCGGGGCTAGGGCCGCTGTTCGATCGCGATGCCGATGACCTGCTCGAGCGCCTCGATCTCGGACGCCAGAGCCTCATCGACGGAGCCGCTGATCTGAATCGTTGCTGCCGCTGCGCGTCCGCCCGAGAAGATGCGATTCTCCATCTGCTCGACGTTGATTCCAGCGCTTCGCAGCGCCTTGAGAACAGCTGCAAGAACGCCAACTCGATTGTCGTGTCGCACGACGAGCGTGGAGGTGCCACGAAGAGGGTCCAGATTGACCGCGTTGCGCACCTGACCAGCAGCAAATGCCACGAGCATGCTGACCACCTCATCGGCGATCGCGCGCTGCGCCTGATCGGTCGAAGCGCCGATGTGATGGGTTCCGTACACGTTCGGATGCTGCGCCAGGGCCGACGCAAAGTCGCCCTCGCCGGTTCCGGGCTCGTTGCGATACACGTCCAGACCCACCCGAAGATCCTTCTCGTCGATGGCCGCAAGCAATGCCGGCTCGTCGACAACGTTGCCGCGCGAGGTGTTGAGGATCACGGCTCCCGGACGCACCTGGGCGAGAAGCTCGGCGCTCAGCAGGCCCTCGGTATCCGGAGTCGCAGGGACGTGCAACGAGAGCACATCGCAGGCCGCAGCGAGCGTCGGGAGATCATCGTGGTAGATCGCGCCGAGAGCCTCGAGCCGCGCCCGGGTCGCTTCCGGTCGGCCCTGTTTCGCGAGCGCATGCACCTGCATGCCAAACGCGTGCGCTCGTTCAGCAAACTCGAGACCAACGGCGCCGAGCCCGACGATGCCGACCCGCTGGCCGAGCAAGCCGGGCGCCCGCTGGTAGAGCGCCTTGTTCCATCTTCCGGCGCGGAGATCGGCGACGTTGTCCGGGATCTTGCGATCAATCGAGAGCAGCAGACCGAAGGCAAGTTCGGCGACCGCAACAGCATTCTTGCCCGGCACGATGCACACGTAGATGCCACGATCCGACGCCGCCGCGACATCGATGGTGTTGTAGCCGGCACCGGCGCGAATGACGAGGCGCAGGTCTGAGGCCTCCAGAGCTTGACGATCGACTGGCGTGCTGCGAACGACTAGCACATCGAACCCGGCTATCGCATCGGCCAGGGTGTCGGCCGTCAACTCCCCGCGTTGGTCACACGTATAGCCGCGCGCCTCAAGCCGTTCGATCTGTGGAACCGGAAACGCGTCGGCGAACAGAATCCTCATTCGGGTTCAGGCGCCAACGCGTTGCCGCGCCGCGAGCTCACTCCTCCGCGTAGTAGCGGTACGTGGCGGCCAGACCCGGGCCGACGGGAAACTCCGGCTGCCAGCCAAGATTGCCCGTCAGTGCCGAGGAGTCGAGAGCACTTCGACGCAACTCGCCTGAACGTAGCGGCGCAAACGCCGGATCGATCGCGCTCGCTGCCGCATCCTGAAGGTGGCCGAGCAGCTCGAGAACGTTGGTCTCGACCCCGGTACCGACGTTGTAGATCCCCGATCGTCCGGCCTCTAGCGCCATTGCAAACGCGCGAGCGACATCGCCAACGTAGACGTAGTCACGCGTCTGTGTCCCGTCGCCGTACACCGTGGGCTGCTTGCCGTTTTTCAGTAGCTCCGAGAAAATCGCGACAACGCCCGCCTCGCCGTGAGCATTCTGTCGGGGCCCGTAAACGTTGCCCAAGCGAAGGATCACGTTGGTTGAGCCGTGAAGGCGCGACCAGGTGGCAACGTAGGCCTCGCCCGCGAGCTTCGACCCGCCATACGGCGAGAGCGGCTCCGGCG
>JAUXJK010000327.1 GCA_030624785.1 Actinomycetes bacterium | reverse complement strand
GGAGATATCCTGTCTCGGTTTGAACGCCGTGGTCTTTCGCTTCGAGGCGCCAAGCTCGTACAGGTTGATAGTGCGCTGGCCGCCGAGCACTACGGAGAGCACCGTGAGAAGCCATTCTTCGGCGAGCTCGTGGAGTTCATCACATCCTCGCCAACGCTTGCTCTCGTGCTCGAAGGCGAGTCGGCAATCGAGGTGGTACGCACGACCATGGGCGCGACGAATCCTGTCGGTGCCGCTCCAGGCACCGTGCGTGGCGACCTCGCGCTCGCGATGCCGAACAACCTGGTTCACGGCAGCGACTCACCTGAGTCGGCTGCGCGCGAGATCACGCTCTGGTTCGACGACGCAGACCTCGCCTGAGTGTCGGACGCCGGCTCCGGCGACACGCGGAGCGTTGCGCGACTTCTACTCGCGTCGACCTCTCCCCGTCGAACGGCAATTCTCGAGCAGCTTGGGGTGCCGTTCGATGCGGTCGCGCCCTCCTATGAAGAGGGCGAGATCGCCGGCTCGGCAGTGAGCGAGGTTGTGGCGACGCACGCGGCCGGCAAGGCGCAGTCGGTGCTGAACGCGTATCCTGATCGGCTGATTCTCGGAGTAGATACCGGGGTCGCGCTCGGAGATCAGCTGCACGGGAAGCCCCGCGACGACGCCGACGCCGTGCGCATCCTGAGCGCGCTCGCCGGCGAGACGCATACGGTCGTGTCTGGGGTCTGCCTCCTAGACCGCGAGGTTAGGGAGGGCGAGGTCGATGCGACTGCTGTCACGTTCAAGGAGCTTTCGAGAGCGCAGATCGAGCGCTACGTCGCTCAGGGCGAGTGGCAGGGCCTCGCCGGCGGATACGCGATTCAGGGCCGGGGCGCTCTCCTTGTTGAGCGTGTGGATGGTGACTTCGTCAACATCGTGGGGTTGCCCTCGGCCTTGCTCGTTCGAATGCTCGAGCGCCGCCGCCCAGCTCTTGTGTCGATCGGCACGTGATTGCGCATGGGCTGCCGTATCTCGGTGACGCTCATCAGAGTGATGACTTGTACTAGTCGGCACTAACTCTCTACACTGGAACAGGTGTCGCTATTTCGTCGGATGAGCGGGTTTGGGGCGCGCGATATGGCCGTAGACCTTGGAACTGCAAACACCCTCGTATACGTGCGGGGACGTGGCATCGTGCTCTCAGAGCCATCCGTTGTCGCGATCGACCAGCGTCTGGGCGACGTTCACGCCGTTGGTGTCGAGGCCAAGCGCATGCTCGGAAGGACACCGGGCACCATCACCGCGATTCGGCCACTCAAGGACGGTGTGATCGCTGATTTTGACGTCACTGAGCAGATGTTGCGACACTTCATTCACAAGGCCAACGGCAGTCGGATCGCCCATCCGCGCGTCGTCGTCTGCGTCCCGAGTGGCGTAACCGGCGTCGAGAAGCGCGCCGTCGAAGAGGCGACACTGTCCGCTGGAGCTCGCGCCGCCTACCTCATCGAAGAGCCGATGGCGGCTGCAATCGGCGCCGGGCTGCCCGTATCGGAACCGACCGGGAACATGATCGTCGACATCGGTGGCGGAACCACCGAGGTGGCAGTCATCTCCTTGGGCGGAATCGTCGTCTCTCAATCGATACGTGTCGGTGGCGACGAGATGGACGACGCCGTCATCAGTCACGTGAAGAAGGAGTACAAGCTGCTCGTGGGCCAGCAGACCGCAGAAGAGGTCAAGCTCGAGATCGGGTCTGCCTGGGCGAGCGGCGATGCCGCGCAGGCCGAGGTACGCGGGCGCGACCTGCTCACGGGGCTTCCCAAGACCGTGGTGTTGTCCGGCGGCGAGGTCCGGCGTGCCCTCGACGAGCCGGTCACTCAGATCATCGATGCGATCAAGTCGACCCTCGACAAGACTCCGCCCGAGCTAGCTGCAGACATCATGGACAGAGGCATCGTTCTTGCAGGCGGAGGCTCGCTGCTCCAGGGACTCGATGAGCGTCTGCGGTCGGAGACGCATATGCCGGTTCATGTTGCCGAGTCTCCGTTGACGTGCGTCGCGGTGGGTTCTGGCCGCAGCCTCGAGGAGTTCGAGGCGATTCATCGGTCCACCAAGCGACGCAACGGTCGTCGCCGGCTCATCTGACATCTCCGCAGCGCTGGGTCCAGAAAGCCGGCCCCTTCAGGTGGGGCGGAGCGCGTCCTGCCGTGATGTCGGCTCCGGAACCTCGTAAGATGAAGTGTTCCCGTGTCCCGCCAGCGAACAGCTAGGCTGCCGCGCTCGCTCGGAAAGAATGCTCGGCAGCGAAGTCTTCGAGTCGCGCGCTCAAGCGCGCAGGCTCAGCGACGCCTGCTCGGACTCGCGCTTCTGCTGATCTCGCTTGTGCTGGCAACGGTGTATCTGCGGGAAGCCGAGGAAGGCGCCCTGCATGAAGCGCAACGAGCTGGCTCGGCGGTCCTCGACCCGCTGACGGTCGCGGGGGAGCGGATCGCGCGCCCGTTCCGCGACGCCTACGCCTATGTCGACGGGCTGGCCGATGCTGAGGCCGAGAACGAAGTTCTGCGTGCCGAGATCGCTCAGCTGCGCCGTGATGTCTTGAGGAATCAGACCGCGGTCGAGGATGTCGTGCGGCTCGAGCGCGCGCTTGACTACGTTCGAGGTGCGACGTTCCCGGATAGCTACGAGAGCGTCGTCGCTCGAGTCGTGCAGGTCCCGTCGAGTCCGTTTCGTCAAGAGATCGTCATCGCCGCAGGATCGAGTGAGGGCGTCGAGCGTGATGCTCCCGTGGTCTCATTGGACGGTGGGCTCGTTGGGCGGGTCACTGAGGTCGCCTCGTCGAGCGCCAAGGTCGGGCTTCTGTCCGACCAACAGATCGTGGTGTCGGCAATGTCAGTGCCGCAGTCCGACACAGCACCCGCGAACGGTGTGGTTGAGGCGGGCTCGAGCCCGGCGGCGGGCCTGGTGTTCGAGCGGGTCTCGAAGGCGTTCGATGTCAAGGCAGGAGAGCCGGTCGTTACGGCTGGTTGGCGTGTGGCTGGCCTCGAGTCACTGTTTCCGCCTGACATCCCAATCGGAACGGTGCGCAGCGCGAGCCGGCAGGACATCGATCTCTACCAGCGGAT
>JAUXJK010000072.1 GCA_030624785.1 Actinomycetes bacterium | reverse complement strand
TCTATCGTTGTGGCGCCGTCGATACGATCGCGTTGATGCTGATCGATGAGCAGCCCAGGAAGGGATCGGAGTGCGGGCAGTAGTCCAGCGCGTTCGGCAGGCCCGCGTGAGTGTGGACGATTCGCTCGTCGGCGCGATCGGCCCGGGACTCTGTGTGTTGCTCGGGGTCGCACACGACGACGACCCTGAGACGGCGGCAAGTCTGGCTCGAAAGATCGCGCACCTGCGAATCTTTCCGAACGCCGAGGGGCGGTTTGATTTCAGCCTTCTCGACACCGGCGGAGGCGCACTGGTGATCAGTCAGTTCACCTTGATCGCGGACACCACCCGTGGCCAGCGCCCGAGCTTCTCGGATGCCGCGAGCCCTGACCACGCCAAAGAGATCTACGAACTATTCGTGCTGGAGCTAAGGCAGCAGAAGGTCGCCGTCGAAACCGGAAGCTTCGGCGCGGCTATGGCCGTGGAGCTGATCAATGACGGTCCGGTCACCCTGGTGCTCGACCGCTAGGCGCGTTTCGCGCGCGTGCAAAGGCTTGAGTTACGCTCGCAGCAGATCGGGCGGAGCCAATGGCGGTCCCTACCTTGCTATCCTGACCGCAACGGAACATCCCACACATCGGAATTCTGAGTGGGCGCGCAGCGCCCGCTTTGCGTAAGTAAGGAGCTTTTCGAGAAACGATGGCAGCTGTCGCCGCTACACACAGGCGCGAATACGAACTCCGTGAGGAGATCGCCGACGTGCTCGCGACGACACTTCCCGGTGTCGACGTGCTCGCTGTCGAGCTGCTCGGCCCGGAACGTTTTTGCGTGTACGTCGATCATCCCCAGGGCGTGGATCATTCCCTGTGTCAGAACGTGACGAACGCACTCGCTTCCTATCTCGAGAGCTACGCGATCGATGTCTCCTCCCCGGGCGTGAAACGCCCGTTGCGCACCGCGAGTCATTTCGCGAACGCGACTGGCTGCTCAGTCGCGATCCGACTTGGAGTACCTCGCGAGGGTCGGCGCAACTATCGAGGTCGAATTGTCAACGCCACCGATTCGGATGTCGTGCTTGAACTCTCCGACGGAGAAACCCAGATTTCCTACGACGCGATCGCGCGAGCGAATCTCGTCGACGAGGGAAGGTAGACGTGAGCCGCGAGATTATTGAAGCAATACGGAGTATCGAAGCGGAGAAGGGCATCGAGGGAGATACTCTGATCACGGCCCTCGAGGACGCGCTTCTCGCCGCTTACAAGAAGACGCCAGGTGCAGCTCGGCACGCGCAGGTTGCGCTCGATCGAGGAAACGGAGACTTCCTGGTGTGGGCGATCGACCTGCCTGCAGATCTTGAAGAAAGGCTTCTGGAAGAGGCACGAGAGCGCGCGCTGCAGGAGCTCGAGGCGGCCGAAGAAGAGAACGGCGAGCGGTCGAACACGCTCATTACCGATGACGACCTCGACATCGACTGGTCGCAAGTGCCGAACAATGAGATGGACAAGCACGACGTCACGCCCGACGATTTCGGACGAATCGCTGCGCAAACCGCCAAACAGGTCATCCTGCAACGTATTCGCGAGGCGGAGCGCGCAATGATGTACGACGAGTACGTCGATCGTGTCGGCGAAGTAGTCACGGGAATCGTTCAGCAGGCCGGCGATCGACACAACGTGCTCGTCGACCTCGGACGCGTGGAAGCGCTGCTTCCACGGTCGGAGCAGGTGGACGGCGAACGCTACGAGCAGGGCGGGCGCATCAAGGCTGTCATCACCGAGGTGCGTTCAGGCACCAAGGGCCCGCAGGTCATTCTCTCGCGGCGCGATCCGGAACTCATTCGCACGCTGTTCGAGTTGGAGGTCCCGGAGGTCGCGGACGGTCTCGTCGAGATCCGCGGCGTCGCCCGAGAACCGGGATACCGATCCAAGATTGCGGTGCAGTCGCACACGCAGGGCGTGGACCCCGTAGGAGCCTGCGTCGGTCCTCGCGGTTCCCGCGTCCGAATGGTCGTATCCGAGCTTCGCGGCGAAAAGATCGACATCATTCCGTGGAACGACGAGCCAGCCCGATTCATCGCAAAGGCACTCTCCCCAGCTCGTGTGCGCGAGGTTTTTGTCGACGACGGATCTCGAGAGGCAACGGTCATCGTGCCTGACGACCAGCTTTCACTCGCGATCGGCAAGGAAGGCTTGACTGCCCGCCTCGCGGCGCGCCTAACCGGTTGGCGCGTTGAAATTCAATCCGACGCCGAGTTCGCCGAGGCCGAGGCTGAGGCGGCGTTCAGCGGCGCGGATGAAGCCGAGGTCACCGGTAGGTGCGCAGCGGTTCTCTCAACCGGAAAACGGTGCCCAAACACGGTGCTTCCGGGCACGAGGTACTGCGGCATTGAGGCTCACCAGGCACTCGCGACACGCGAAGCAGCGGGCGAAACGATCGAATCGGCAATTCCCGAGGCGTCAGACGAGATCGACGCGGTCGAAGTTGCCGATGCCTCCGAAGAACCTGAGGCGAGTGAAACAGACGCAGTAGACGAAGTCGTCGCTAACGGCGCGGCCGAGTCTGCACTCATAGCCGACACGGCCGATCAGGTCGAGGTCGCACCACCCCCGAGCCAGGACTAGGTCACTTGACTGAGGACGACAAGAAGCCGCAGCGCCCGGTTAGACCGCGACACGGCCGGCCGAGCCAAGGTAAACGCCGGGTCGTAATAGATCAGCCGAAGCAGCGTGGGAGGCCAGATCCGCGTCGTGATGCGCCAGCCGTTCCGAGGCCCGAGGGACGCCCCCAGCTGATCATCGAGGCGACCGGGCCGGTTACCGTCTCCTCGGGTGCGACCGTCAAGGAGCTGTCGGCGGCGTTGGGCACACCCGTGGCGGAGATCATCAAGATCATGATGGACATCGGGGAAATGGTTACGATCACGCAGAGCCTCGGTGATGACGCGATCTCGGTAATCGCCAGTGAGCTTGAGCGAGAGGTCGTCGTCAAGCACGTCGAGGACGAGGAAGCCGTCGAGGAGATCTACGAAGACGCACCCGAAGATCTCATCGCACGGCCGCCTGTCATCACAATCATGGGCCACGTCGACCACGGCAAGACCACACTGCTAGACGCGATTCGCGAAAGCACGGTCGTTGAGACGGAGGCCGGTGGTATCACGCAGCACATCGGCGCCTACCAGGTCGAGCACGACGGGCGTGTCATGACATTCCTTGACACACCGGGCCACGAAGCTTTCACGGCGCTGCGTGCCCGCGGCGCGAAGGTCACCGACATCGCGGTGCTCGTGGTCGCTGCCGACGATGGTGTGAAGCCACAAACTGTTGAGTCGATCAACCACGCGCGCGCTGCCGAGGTGCCGATCGTGGTCGCCGTGAACAAGATGGATAAGGAGGGCGCGAACTCTGAGCGTGTCCGCCAGGAGCTCGTGGCCCATGAACTTCAGCCCGAGGACTGGGGCGGCGACGTCCAGTACGCAGATGTTTCGGCGATCTCAGGCGAGAACCTCGACGAGTTGCTGAACAAGATCCTCCTGGTGGCCGACGCTGAGCTCGAGTGCACTGCGAATGCCACGGCAGACGCGTCTGGAACCATCCTTGAGAGCCGGCTAGAGGTCGGCCGTGGACCGGTGGCAACGATGCTCGTTCGACGCGGAACGCTTCGCGTGGGCGACTCTCTGGTCGCGGGTGAGGCCTGGGGACGCGTTCGCGCCCTTCACGATTTTCATGGGCAGCGAATCAAAGAGGCAGGGCCGGGTACGCCGGTCGAGATCATCGGGCTGAATCAACCACCCACCGCGGGCGAACACGTGCGCTCAGTCGAGCACGAGCGCCAGGCGCGTCAGCAAGCAGGTGCGCGCGCACAGCGAATACGCTCGGAGACTCTCGCGCGTCAGTCCAAGAAGGGCATCGCCCTCGAGGACCTATTCTCGAAGATCGGTGCTGGCGAAGTGCAAGCGCTGAACGTCATCGTCAAGGGCGACGTTCAGGGATCGGTGGAGGCGGTCGCCTCAGAGCTTGCGAAGATCGAACATCCCGAGGTCGGCGTCGCTGTCTTGCATACCGGCATCGGTGGTATTTCCGAGAGTGATGTACACCTCGCAGCCGCGTCGAACGCCCTCGTCGTCGGATTCAACGTTCAACCGAACGTCGAAGCGCGAAACCTCGCTAAGCAAGAGGGAGTTGACATTCGGACATACCGGGTGATCTACGAGCTAACCGACGAGATCGAGCGTGCACTATCGGGGATGCTCGCACCGGAACAGGTCGAGGAGATCACCGGCGAAGCTGAGGTACGGGAGTTGTTCCGCATCTCGCGCCTCGGCGTGATCGCCGGGTGTCATGTCATCAACGGAACAGTCCGTCGAAACGCGCACGTTCGGTTGCTTCGAGACGGGGCAGTGATCTACGAGACCACCCTCGCGAGCCTCAAGCGGTTCAAGGATGACGTTCGCGAAGTGCAAGAAGGCTTCGAGTGTGGCATTCAGCTTGAGGGGTACAACGACGTAAAACAGGGTGACGTCTTGCAGTTCTTTGAGACCAAGGAGATCGAGCGAGACCTGTCCTCGCCCACCGCCGCCGCGCCCACGGCCCCCGCGCCCAGCGACGAGTAGAGAGCCCCATGGGCGCCGGCTACGTCGGCATCATCTCGGCGGAACTCCACTTTCCAGAGAGCCGCTCTCTCAAGACCAAGCGCAAGGATCTCCAATCGGTCAAGTCCCAGCTGATACAGCGGTTTCATGTTGCCGTTGCCGAAGTCGATCATCACGACACCTGGCAGCGAGCGCAGGTCACCGCCGCATGTGTGGGGCGCGATCATCTTGACGCGACGAGCATCCTCGACTCAGTTGAGCGTTTCCTTTGCTCTCGAGACTTCGAGACAGTCATCGTTCAGCGAGAGGTGACGAAACCAGGTGATTGTTCGACATGAGCGTTGATAGGGCCCGGTAGAGATGGGCGCTCGCATGCGACGTGTCGACGAAGTGCTACGCGAGGTGGTGTCTGAAGGCGTTGCGTCGATCAAGGATCCAACCCTCGGTTTCGTCACCGTGACGGCCGTACGCACGAGCCCCGATCTGCGCGTCGCAACCGTGTTCGTAAGCGTCCTGGGGTCGGAACGTGACCGTGCAACCGCATTTGAGGCGCTTGAGCGCGCGCGAGTATCGATTCAGCGTCGTGTGAATGACGAACTACGGATCAAGAGAACTCCCGTGTTGACCTTCGAGTACGATCAAACCATGGAGTCCGGCTCGCGGCTCACGAAGCTAATTGACGAGTTGGAGCTGGAAACGAGCGATGAACCAGGCGACTGACTTCGATGCAATGGTGCGAGCGCTGCGCGATGCCGAGCGCTTGCTTCTGGTGACTCACGAGAGCCCCGACGGCGACGCTCTCGGGTCGCTGGTCGCCATGAAGCTCGCTTGCGAGCAACTCGGTAAGGACGTGGTCGCATATCTCACGCCCGAAACCGGACTACCTCGCGAGTACGCGTTCATGGATCTTGCTGATGTTCTACGGGCGCCCCCCGAAGACTGCGAGAGCCGAATTCTGGTGGCCCTGGACTGCGCCAACGCCAGGCGCATCGGTCCGGATCAGTCAGCTCATGAGCGGGCGTCATCGATCCTGAATATCGACCACCATCACGACAACAGCCGCTTCGGCGACGTCAACCTCGTGATCGCCGACGCATCATCGACCGCTGAGATACTCGCCGACCTACTCGCAGCGCTCGAGATTGATCTGACGCCATCGCTTGCCGAAGCGCTGTACATCGGCGTTCTCACCGACACCGGCCGTTTCCAGTACAGCAACACCACGCCGAAGACACTGAGGCTCGCCGCCGACCTACTCGAGGCAGGTGCCGACGCACATCGAATCTTCCAGGATCTCTACGAGAGTATTGAACTCGGGAAGTTCCGCCTCCTGGGACGAGCGCTCGAGAACGCCACACTACTTGACGAGGGCCGGCTGATCGTGGCATCGCTGAGTCGCGAGGACTTCGCTAGGGCCGGCGCCGACGAACCTCTCGCAGAGGGAATCATCGACTACCTCCGTGCGGTCGCGGGAACAGACATGGTTGCGTTGATTCGTGAGCCTCCACTTGACGGTTCACTTCCACTCAGGAAAGCAAGTCTTCGCACGACCCACTCCGGGCTCGACGTATCGGCGATCGCCCGACAGTTCGGTGGAGGTGGCCACCGCCAGGCGGCGGGATTCTCGACAGATCAAGACGTCGACGAGTTGATCGTCGCGCTGCAGGCCGCGTATCAAGGCCAGCTCGACGAACAAGCCGCCTGATCACTGTTCAATGCAGCTCGGGAGTCTTCTGTGCGCGTTTCCGGTGACGCAGAAGCCAGCAACGTGAACGACGCTGCCATGCCCCAGAGAACAGGGATAGTTCTCGTGGACAAGCCGATTGGGCCTTCGTCGTTCTCGGTCGTGGGAGAGACCGCTCGGGCACTCAACGCGCCCGACGCAAGGCGGAGACTCAAAGCTGGTCATGCTGGCACTCTCGATCCGGCTGCCTCGGGATTGCTTCTAGTACTGGTTGGCCGTGCAACACGGCTTGCGCAGTATCTCGTCGGTCTCGACAAGCGCTACCGCACCGAGATCCAACTCGGCATGACAACGACCACAGGGGATGCCGACGGTGAGCAACTAGGCGAGGGCCCCGTGTGCTCGACAACAGACCTCGGCCAACGACTTGTCGGAGCGATCGAGCTTCCCGTGCCCGCAGCTTCTGCCGTCAAGATCGACGGCGAGCGTGCCTACAAGCGCCTACGAAGAGGCGAAGACATCGAGATGCCGCTGCGCACCTCGACGATCCACTCACTCGATCTCGTCGAACAGACCGATGCGCGGGTGACGCTTGAACTTCTTGTCTCGAGCGGCACGTACATTCGCGCGATTGCGCACCACCTTGGCGGCCACTGCCTCTCGATACGGCGGCTGAGTGTAGGGCCCTTCGACGTCGCGTCAGCTGATTCAAGAGTGGTCATGAAGCCGGCCGCCGCGCTCCCGTTCCTTCCCGCCATCGACATTGACGAAGCCGAAGCCGATGCGTTGCGTAATGGCCGATCACTGTCGGCACCTGGCTCGGGGATTGCACGAGCGATCTTTCGCGACGAGCTCGTTGCGGTTGTGCGGCTCGCGGACGGACTTGCTCATCCGGAAACTGTGATCGCACGATGATCGTTGGTCGTGATCTCCAACAGCTTGAGCCGGCTCGACGGGCTGTCGCGATCGGCGTGTTTGACGGCGTGCATATGGGTCATCGTGCCGTTATCGGCGCCGCCGTCGACAACGATCGACGCTCGACGGTGCTCACATTCGATCCTCATCCGAGGGTCGTTCTCGGGTATGGCGTGCAGCTACTTGCCTCTCTCGAGCGAAGAATCGAGCTGATCGAGGAGTGCGGCGTTGACGAAGTGCTCGTCGCGGAGTTCACGCCCGACCTTTCACGGTTGACACCTTCCGAGTTTGCGCAGGCTGTCCTCGAACCGGTGGGCGCAGAGACCATTCATGTGGGCGCAGATTTTCGCTTCGGTCATGGACGTGGTGGTGACGTCGAAGTTCTCCGTTCGCTCGGGTACCCCGTATCCGCAGTTGACGTCGTGCCGGGCGTCTCTTCGAGTGAGATCCGCGCGTCGATTGGTGAGGGCGACGTTGCACGAGCGGCTGGGATGCTCGGACGACCATTTGAGGTTGCCGGTGACGTCGTTGTTGGTGACAGGAGGGGAGGGACGCTTGGCTTTCCGACCGCAAACCTTGCTGTCGACCCGACTCTTCTTGTACCCGCCTACGGCATCTACGCAGGCCAGGTCAGCGGAAAGCGTGTCGCCATGTCGGTTGGCGTCAACCCGCACTATGGTGGCACAGAGCGGCGGATTGAGGCCCACCTGATCGATTTCGATGGAGATCTTTACGGCGAGTATCTGACCGTGGAAGTCTGGCAACGACTACGCGGCGAGCGCGCATTCGAGAACGAAGACGCTCTAGTGCAGCAGATAGATCGGGACGTCGCAGATGCGCGCGCCGCCACCAGGCCCGGCTAGCTTGGGCTGGATCGAAGAGGAGCGAAGCATCTGGCTGACTGCTACTGATAGCCTTAGTTGCGTATGAGCATTACAAAGGAACGAAAACAAGAAGTTCGAGAAACACATGCCCGCCACACGACGGACACCGGGTCGACCGAAGTCCAGGTAGCCGTATTGACGGAGCGCATCGAAAACCTGACCGAACATCTGAAACAGCATCGGAAGGATCAGCACACGCGTCGTGGGCTGCTCAAGCTCGTCGGGCGTCGACGCCGGTTGCTCTCGTATCTAGAGCGCAAAGATGTGGACAGGTATCGAGCACTGATTCAAGAACTAGGCTTGCGGCGGTAGGCGTCGCAGCCGCGGTCGAGACGCGGTGGATGTTTGAGGGAGTTCGTATCGCGGGTTGCCTCAAACCTCCGCCTTCGTCTTGCGATCGCGCGAG
>JAUXJK010000045.1 GCA_030624785.1 Actinomycetes bacterium | reverse complement strand
TCCCGAGATCGAGTCAGTGATTCTCGAGAACCCATCAGCCGACGGGCCCTTTGGCGCGAAGGCAATCGGCGAAATGGCCAACAATGCTCAGCCCGGGGCGATCGCCAACGCCGTGTACGACGCGATCGGCGTCTGGGTGACGGAGGCTCCACTGACACCTGAGCGGATTCTACGAGCACTGGAGCAGAAGAACGCCGGCCAGCACGAGCCCCGGCGGTATGGAAAGCGCGTCGTCTTCGACGAGGAGATCTCTATCAACGCAGTCGGCGACCGGGACAGCACCCTGAGCTTTCAAGCTGGATAGAGGAGACGCTTTGGCATCAGATAAGTCCCCATTTCGCACATGGAACAGCGTTGACGCCTTCGAGTTCGTCGACGGTGTACGACTGCACGCGATCGGCGGCGAGCAGGTGCTGCTGTGTCGCGTCGTGTACGAACCAGGCAAGAAGGTGCCGCTCCATAGCCATGCTGACACGGAGCAGGCGATGTTCATCGTCGATGGTGAGGTCGATATGGCCATCGACGGAGAGTGGAAGCGGCTCAAGGCCGGAGATGTCGTAGTCGTGAACCGCGGGCTCAAGCACGAGCTCGTCTCGGAGCACGGAGTGACCTTCATGGAAGCGCTCTCGCCGGTTCCGCTCGACCACGTTCCCGATAGAGAAAGGGACCTTGTCCTCGGGCCGGACGGCGGCGTGAACCACGTCGAGCGTTAGATCGAAGAGCCGTCGCGCGTTACCTTAACCGTCGTTGGGTGACGCGACCACCGCGAACGCCTTGCGCAGCGACTCGAGACGCTTGAGATCAGCCACCTCTCCGGCGTGGATATTCACGCGATCGACCAAGCCTTCGTAACGCGCACGCGTCTGCTCGGCCAGTTCTTGGGCCGTGGTCCCAGAAACAGCCACCTCGTCGATGACCTCGTCCGGAACGTGATTGGGCAGCTCATCCCACTTCCCCGCGCGTGTAAGAGCATGGAGCTTCTCGCCTAGCATTCCCCAGCCATGTGCCTCGAGGACCGGCCGGTATTGCGGGGTCGAGGCGTAGAATGCGATGCGACGGCGAACGTCGGCGCGCTCTTCGTCGCCCGAGATCGCGAAGAGAGCCAGGCTGATCTCGATATCGGAGCGCCCGCGTCCAGCGGCCTCGAGCCCTCGTTCGATAGCGGGCACCAGCTTCTCGGCCACATACGAACGGGTCTGCAGTGGATGGGCCAAGAAGATGTCCGCCACTTCGCCCGCGAGTTCCGTCATCCGAGGCTGAACGCCGGCCAGTGCGATTCGCGGATGCCCAATGCCGTGGTCGGGAGGGCAGAACGCAGGAGGCATCAGCGTGTGTTGAAAGAACTCGCCTCGAAAGTCGAGCGGCGCGCCGTCAGACCAGGTCGCCCAGATCGCGCGGACGGCTGCGACTACCTCGCGCATCCGCGCTACCGGACGTTCATATTCGGCGCTGAAGCGCCGGACCACGTGGGCTTTGACCTGGGAGCCGAGGCCAAGGATGAACCGGCCTTGCGAGAGCGTGTTGAGATCCCAGGCCGCATGCGCCAAATGCGTCGGGCTGCGCGGGAACGCGAGTGCAATGCCCGTGCCCAAATCAACGCGCTTGGTTCTGGTGGCGGCAAGCACGAGAGGAAAGTACGGATCCGTGTCGGTTTCGGTCGTCCAGATGCCATCGAATCCCAACTCTTCGCAGGCTCCGGCCCACGTTCCCGCGTCTTTGAGCTCGATTCCTCGGAGCGTCGCGTCAAACTTCATGTTGCGGGCCTATCTTGCCCGCTCACGGCATGCCGTGCCGCTCCAAGAAGCGCTGTCCGATCATTTGTTACTACGTGAACCGGAATACGCCGTAGCAACTCAGACAGTGGAGGCTTGGCGACGAACGCCTCCATGAAACCGCCCGCCGAGAGTTGATTGACATGCTTCACTGCGATTCCACCGGCGACATACACCCCGCCGGTCGCCATCAGCCGTAGCGCCAGGTTGCCCGCCTCCGCTCCATATATCTCGATGAATGTCGCGAGAGCCCGCTTCGCGAGCTGGTCTGTCCCAGCCTGAGCCGCCGCCGCGATCGCGGCGGCGGCGTCACCGTGTTGGGAATCCTCATGTAGCCATCCCGGTTCGGCTTGTCCACCTTCAGCCAGGCACCACCGGTAGATGTTCTCCAGCCCAGTGCCCGAACACACATTCTCGACGCTCACATGGGGTTCGGACGGGTTCCGCAGGAAGTCGAGCAATCTCGATTGGTCCGCCGTCTCCGGCGCGAAACCAGCATGGCCGCTTTCGGTCGCAAAAGGCACAGATTCTTCAGCGGTCCGGATGAGTCCGGCCTGGCCAAGCCCTGTTCCGGCAGCTATTACAGCGACGTTGCCCGCCGAGTCGGCAGGAACGTCGTTGAGCGCGAGGAGTTCATTCGGCTGGAGCCATTCGATACCCCAGACGGTGGCCTCTAGATCGTTGAGCAGTCCGACATTCTTGAGCCCAAGCGCTCGAGCGAGCGATGTACTTTCGACTCCCCACCCCAGGTTCGTCGCATTGGCACGTCCGAGGCGCACAGGGCCTGCGATCCCGAAGCTCGCCGCAGCGAGCTTGGGCCGTGCGGGGCCAAGGAACCGCTCGAGAATGGGCTCGAGGCTCGAGAATTCGCCACTCGGAAACACTTCGAAGTGTTTTGGTGCCCGCGCATCACGCTCAAACAAGGCGAGACGTGAGTTGGTGCCGCCGATGTCACCAGCAAGGATCACGCAGCGTAGTGTGTCACCTAATCAGCCGCCGGCGGCTTTCTCAACGTGACCGCCAAACTCCTTACGCATGGCTGAGAGGACCTGATCGGCGAAACCGGACTCGCCGCGAGAGCTGAAGCGCTCGTACAACGCCGCCGTAAGAACCGGGGCCGGCACAGCTTCCTCGACGGCCGTGACGACTGTCCAGCGACCCTCACCCGAGTCGGAGACCCGACCGCTGAACTCAGAGAGGTTCGGCGACTTCGCGAGCGCCTCGGCGGTGAGGTCGAGCAGCCACGATGACACGACCGAGCCCCGGCGCCAGACCTCGGCGATCGCGGGAATGTCGAAGTCATAGCTGTAGTAGTGCGGTTCTCTGATCGGCGCCGTCTCCGCATCCCGTGCGTGCTCCTCGAGGCCGATGCCAGCGCTTTCGAGAATGTTCAGGCCCTCTGCGACAGCAGCCATCAGCCCGTATTCGATGCCGTTATGAACCATCTTCACGAAATGTCCGGCTCCGTGCTCCCCACAGTGGAGATAGCCGTTCTCTCCCGCTGCAAGAGGCTCTCCCTCCCTCTTTGGAGTTCGCGCGGCGGCGTCAACGCCAGGGGCGAGCGTGCGAAAGATCGGATCGAGTCGAGCGACGGTCTCGGCTCGTCCGCCGATCATCAAGCAGAACCCTCGCTCAAGTCCGTAGACGCCTCCACTCGTACCGACGTCGACGTAGTCGATCCTCATGGGCCTCAACGCCTCAGCCCGATCAACGTCGTCTCGGTAGTAGGAGTTGCCGCCGTCAATAATCACATCGCCCGGCTCGAGCAGCCCGCCAAGCTCCTCGACGATTGGCCCGACAAACTGCGTCGGAACCATGATCCAGATCGCACGCGGCCTGCTGAGGCCGCTCACAAGCGCCTCCATGCTCCCAGCTCCCGTGGCACCTTCAGCCGCGAGTTCGTCGACCGCGCGCTCGTTGACGTCGTAGACGACGCACTCGTGCCCGTCCGCGACCAGCCTACGAACGAGGTTCGCCCCCATCCGTCCGAGCCCAACCATTCCTAGTTCCATGACGACCCGTTCGCGCCGGAGCAGACGCGTCCTCCCGCATCGACGCCGCGATTGTCAAGAATCACGGTGATGGCGCGTCGACAGGACAGGCCTGGCCCTGTAGCCTGATGTCATGGCGACCGTAGAGCAAGCAACAGACCACTCCGTCACCATCTGGAGTGACTACATATGACCGTACTGCTACGTCGGCTTTGAACGAGCGACGTGGCTAGAGCGCCAGTTCGGCGCCAGTATCGAGTGGCTCCCCTTCGATCTTCATCCTGAGTATCCGCCTGAAGGCATCCCACGCGCGCAGCTCGTAGCGCGCTACGGCGAGGACATGATGGCGAACGTCAAGCAACAGATCGAGGCGTGCGGATACACGTACAACCCGCCGCCAGATGTCGTGCCCAACTCCCTCAAGGCACTCGAGTTGACGGAACTTGCTCGCTCGGTCGGACTCCACAAAGAGATCCATGACCGACTGATGCACGCCTACTGGTCAGAAGCCGCAAACATCGCCGACCAGGACACACTGCTTGAGCTATGTGCCGAGGCTGGGCTCGACCGAACGGAAGCCGTAGAGGCGCTTGCCGAGAAACGATTCCGCGAGACCGTGCACGCCGCGACGCGCGAGGCACACAAGGTCGGCATCAATGCCATCCCGGCGTTCGTCCTCGACAAGCGACTTCTACTCGTCGGTGCATATCCCCATGACATGTTCGAGAAGGCGTTCGAGCAGCTTGCCGAGGCCGAGGCGAAGACAGAGGCTGAGGCCGAGACGGAGTCCCCATGATGAGCTGGAAGCTCATGGCGGCTGCAATCAAGGCGCAGCGCACCTGGGCGAATCTCTCTCCAGAGCAGAAAGCCGAGGTGGGCAAGGCCGCCCAGAAGGCAGCGGTCGGCGCGTACACACGTTTCAATCAGCAGAAGCCGCGCGCGCAGGCAGCTCCAGCAGCTCCAGCGGCGCAACCGGCTCCAGGGGCTCCAGCTGCGGCAGCGCCCCAGCCGCCTCAACAGCCTCAACCGACGGGCGACGCATCGGCAAACACGACGGGCGCCCCGACCGCGGCAGCGAATACCACGCACGCTGCGCAAGCCGATGCGCCCCAGGCGGGCGCGCCCCAAGCCGACCCGCCACCACCCGGCGAAGGTCAGCACGCACAGGGCGCCGCGCCGCCGGCAGGTGAGCGATCCGACACCGCGAGTACAGCGGCCGCTGCCGCCGCCAACGCGGTGGTACTCGCACGCGCCCACGGGCCACGACTCGCACGGCAGGCGGCTTCGAGCGCGGCGACACACTCGCGCAACAAGGCCAGCCAGCTCTACGGCATGTGGCGCCGCTCGCAGGGCCCGCAGCCCAAGTAGCACGGCGCACTACGCACCCAGGCCATACGTAGCGGCTAGCGTGCGGTCGTGACCACGCTCGTCGTCCTCCACGTGCTGGCTACCGCCGTATGGGTCGGGGGCACAGTCGCGCTCGTGTTCACCGCGGTGCCGACGCTCAGGCAGTTGCCCGATGCGCAGCGCGCGACCAGCGTTCGGTTCCTCGGCCGACGATGGAAGCCGATCGGCTGGGCCTCCCTGCTCGTGCTCGGAGGAACAGGGGCCGGACTGGCTTTCGGCTACTGGAACGCGTCCGACCCCAATGTCTTGTTTCACTCCCGCTTCGGGCACATCCTGATCGCCAAGGTTGTCCTGTATTGCCTGCTGCTCGTCTGCGTGTACCTACATGACGTTGCTCTCGGGCCACGATTGAACCGCCAAATGCGTGAGAACCGACCCCAGACGCTGAGAAGACCGATGGTCATCGTTGGCTGGACGAGCTTCGCACTGACGATCACACTCCCAGTGCTTGGTGTGACGCTCACTCGGTGAGCGCGGGTTAGGCTGAGAGAGTGAACAGCACGTTCAGGGTCGGTCGTCTCGCCGGAATCGACGTCGGTGTCAACTGGACCTGGTTCGCGATCTTTGGGCTGATCGTCTGGACCCTCTCGCAGAACATCTTTCCGAGCCAGAACCCGGGGCTGAGCGACAACACCTATCTCGCTATGGGCGCCGCCGCAGCCCTCGTGTTCTTCGCATCACTGCTCGCGCATGAACTGGGTCACGCGATTCAGGCTCGGCGCGATGGCATGGAGATCGAAGGAATCACGCTGTGGCTCCTGGGTGGCGTCGCCAAGTTCAAGGGTCAGTTTCCGTCGGCCGGCGCCGAGTTTCGAATCGCACTCGCGGGACCGCTCGTTTCACTCGTGCTCGGAGTCATCTTCGTTCTCATCGGGCTGGCTTCGCTCCCGCAAACCATCGACGCCGTTGTTTCCTGGCTCGGGTACATCAACATTGCGCTTCTCGTCTTCAACCTCGTCCCGGCACTCCCACTCGACGGAGGCCGACTGCTGCGCTCCACGTTGTGGCACTTCAAGCGGAACTACTCGAGCGCGACCCGCCTCGCCGCCGGGATCGGACGACTGTTTGGGTACGCACTGGTCGCCGGCGGTATCGGACTCACGATTCTCCAGGGCTCGCTTCAAGGAGTGTGGCTCGCGTTTATCGGCTGGTTTCTTCTTCGGGGGTCGGGCGCCGAGGCGCAGTACGCAGCAAACACGCGCTCACTCGACGGCCTGACGTTCCGAGATCTCATGACGCCGTCGCCGACGACGGTTGACTCCAACATGACGCTCGGTAGATTCATGAGCGAGTTCGCAACGACCCAGCGCCACGCCACGTATCCGGTCGTCGACGGTGGAACACCACTCGGCCTGCTGATTCCCCGAGCAATTGCCCAGATTCCACAGTCGCTTTGGGACCGCAGGACGGTGCGCGAGTGCATGCTTCCAATCGATCGCGTGCCGGTCTTCGAAGCGGATGCGCCAGCGACGGACGCACTCGCAGGGCTAACCGAGACGAACGTCAGCCGCGGCCTCGTGCTGGACCGTGGAGAGCTCGTCGGACTCGTCTCGATCAACGATCTGATCCGCACGCTCAACGGGCGTCGCAAGCCAGCGCCGTTCTGGCGCCGCCGACGCTAGATCGGCGGCCACGGAACGTGAGAATGGGCCCGCCTGGCGGCACCGTCGACGCTGCGGGGCGAAACTTGCGGCCCGTACAATCTCCCGCATGACAATGAATGGAGACCCAGTAGTTCTCGTAAGCGGCGCGCGCACAGCGATTGGCCGCTTTGGCGGAAGCCTTAAGGACGTTGACGCACATGTACTCGGCGCCGCATGCATCGAAGCGGCGCTTGATCGAGCCGGCCTCGAACGTGAGGAAGTCGACGAGGTCGTGATGGGGCAGATCGGACAGGTCGGCCCCGACGCATACAACGCGCGTCGGTGCGCGATAGAGGCTGGCATTCCACCCCAGTCGACGGCGATGAACGTCAACCGCCTCTGCTCATCCGGACTCCAGGCCATCGTCACGGGCGCACAGGAGATACTCACCGATCAGGCTGCCGTCGTCGTCGCGGGCGGCGATGAGAGTATGAGTCGGCAGCCGTTTCTCGACTACGGCGCCCGCGATGGCTGGCGCCTCGGTCCGCGGGAGCTTGTCGACGGCACGCTCTCGCTCGTGACCGATCCCTTCGGCGACTACCCGATGGGCAACACGGGCGAGCTTGTCGCGGAGCGCTACAACGTGACCCGCGACCAACAGGATGAGTTCGCCGCCCGGAGCCAGGATCGCGCGATCGCCGCAATCGAGGCGGGTCACTTCGACGACCAGATCGTCCCGATTAGCCCACCTAGGGCCGACGAGGCGTTCATCCGAGACGAGCATCCCCGGCCGGGCACGACAGTGGAATCGCTCGCGAAGCTTCGACCCGTATTCAAGAAGGACGGCACGGTCACGGCAGGAAACGCCGCCGGCATCAACGATGGTGGATGTGCTGTCGTCCTGATGCGGGAGTCCGAGGCCGCTCGCCGCAATATCGAACCGAAGCTCGTACTGCGTTCCTGGGCTGTCAGCGGAATCGAGCCCGAAGTCATGGGTTACGCGCCAGCGTTTGCCATACCGAAAGCAGCGAAGAAGGCTGGGATTGCGGTGGGCGACATCGACGTCATCGAGCTCAATGAAGCCTTCGCCGCACAGGCCGTTGCCGTGGCTCGCGACGTCGATTTCGATCCGGAGCGCCTCAACCCGACAGGCGGCGCGATCGCCCTCGGCCATCCGGTCGGCGCCACCGGCGCGATCTTGACGGTCAAGTTGATGAGCGCCCTCGAGCGCCTCGACAAGAAACTCGGAATGGTGACGATGTGCATCGGCGGCGGCCAGGGCATGGCTGCCGTGTTCGAGCGCCCCTAGACGTCGAAGACGAGCTTGCCGAGGTGCTCGCCCGCCTCGAGGCGGCTGTGAGCATCGGTGGCATCTGCCAGCGGCCGAACGGAATCGATCACCGGCGCCCAGCTCCCCGTGGCGATCATCTCAAGGAGAGCCTTGAACTCTCTCGGGCTTCCCATCGTGGTTCCTAGAAGAGACGCCTGACCGAAATAGAAGGGTCGTACCTGTAGCTGCGCCTCGGTGCCCCCGGTAGCACCGAAGCAGACCACCCGTCCCCCAGGGCTCAGCGCTGCGAGCGAATCGGGCCACGTTGACCCAACCGAATCCACAACAACGTTGACTCCCGTGCCTCCGGTGAGCGCTCGAAGCTCATCGACCCAACCATCGTGCAGGTAGTTGACTCCGGCCTCCGCCCCGACGGCGATCGCGCGATCGATCTTCTCCTGCTCAGATGAGGTGACGAAGACGCGCGCGCCAGCCTGTGCGGCGAGTTGCACGGCGATGGTCGAGACGCCACTACCCGCGCCGAGAACGGCGACCGTCTCGCCCGCTACGAGACGTGCGCGGCTGAAGAGAGCCCTGTAGGCGGTGAGTCCAGCGAGCGGGAATGCTGCGGCCTCTTGCCACGAGAAGCGGTCTGGCTTGGGATAGACGTTCTCGGCGGCGATCGAAATGAGCTCAGCGTGTGTACCGTCGGCGGGGCCGCCGAGAATCTGGAACTCGGGTCCGGGCGCCTCTTCTGCGTCGCCCCACGCGACGGACGGCAGAATCACGACCTCCTCGCCCGTGTCTCGTCGTACACCAGCGCCATCGGAGCCTAGGACGTACGGAAAAGAAAACTCGTAAACCCCCGCGCGCACGAGCGTGTCTCGCCGATTGAGAGCAGCCGCGCGCAGCTCTACAAGCACCTCACCGGGGCCCGGCGTTGGGTCCGGATGCTCCCGGATCTTGACGACCTCGGGGCCACCGTTCTCGATGAGCGCGATTGCCTGCATAGAGACGAGTCAACCGAAAGGATCCGCGACGCAGGCGCCTGTGTCAACACGCTTCGGGCCCGCGCAGGCCGCCCAACCCGAAAAGGCCAAGGACCAGCGGCTTGAGAAAAGAGATCTAGAGGAGGATTCGTGCAGCAACATTCGCCGGACAGCCACTTCCGACGAGCTGCGTAGCCTCGTGCAGATCGACGTGCGGTCTCAGCGCCAGCTTGAATGCAAGGCGATAGTCGTAGCCGGCCTGGGCGAGTTGCTGCAGCCGCCAGCGGAAAACGCGCTCCGGCTCCGACTCAACCGTCCAGTCGGTCTCATCGAGCGCTTCAGAGGCGTCGGCCCATGCGAGCTCTTCTTGTTCTTGTGGCTGATTCGACACGTCTACTCACTCTCCAAGACGGCGGTCGGGGACGCTTCCTTCCAATCGTCTCGCCACCAATCGAGGGATTCTGCGGCGAGTGATTTCTCGCTTATCGGCACGATCGAGGGCCCCCATGAGAGTGATCTCGGCATCCGCCTCTTCGTCGCCGCGCTGCAGTGCTCACTCCCGGCTGCGCGTACTCAGAGCTGAGTCATCCTAGCCAGCGAGCGACACCCTGCGAAGCGGCCATCGGGCACGGATTGGGACGAGTCGTTCAGCGAGCGAGGCTCGCGACGGTCAATGCCCCGCGGGCGTGGAAATATCGGCGACCGCCCGGGCGTACGCCGGATCATCGTGAAGCGCCCAGTACGCCTCCCGCACTCGCATCGTCAGCGGCCCAGGCGCACCGTCGCCCACCCGTTCCCCATCGATGCGAGTCATCGGCAGTACGCCCCCGCCGTGGATGTTCCAAAGACCTCCTGGCCGCCATGAAGCACGCCGGCAGCCGGAGTGATCACGCGGTCGCCGTTCACGACAAAGATGTTGAAGCCCGGCCCTTCCGCGAGTGTTCC
>JAUXJK010000126.1 GCA_030624785.1 Actinomycetes bacterium | reverse complement strand
CGGAGGGTCAGAGGAAGGGACATCGCCTCCCTCATTGGCGGGCGAATCAACAGCACCATCCGGGTTGCCGGCTTCTTCGTTCGCGCCGGCCTCATCCTCAGGCGCCGGATCCGGGTCCACTGCGGGTTCCTCTTTCTCGAGTTTTGGGCCGACCTCGACGATCGTGTTGGCCGGGTCATATCCGGTAACCCATCGCTCGTCTCGAAGAAGCTCATCTCCGCGATAAACCTTGCGTGTGTATGCGACGGCGAAACCCGGCGTGCCGCCGACCTGCACAACGTCGCGAGTCCCTGGCTCGAGCTCGTCGTTCTCTTCTTTGACCACTTTGGCTCGGACTCGATCAAATCGCTCGCTCGTACTGGTCTCGACGCGCCGACGTAGTTTCGTCGAGTAGAAGCTGACCGTGATCGCGGTGTCCGAGGCGAAGACCCGTATGAACACTGCGGCTGACCAATCGTTGCGAAACACCAACTCGGGCCCGCCCCACGAAATCGTGGCCTCACGGCCTTCGGGGTAGCGCGAGATGTAGAAGGAGTGCGGCGAGTGTGTGATGAGCTCAAGGCCGGCGAAGAAGGCCGTGTTGAAGATCGTGGTCGCGACCTGACTCACGCCGCCGCCAACGGCGTCGACCAGCTTGCCTCCCTCACCGATCATCGGAGCAGCGACGAAGCCGCGCTCTGGCGTGCGCTCGCCAAGCCGTTCGTTGAGGGAAAACGTTTCCCCAGGATGGATGATCTGTCCGTCGAGAATCGCGGCCGCCTGCTGAATGTTCGTCACCCGAGGCTGGCAACACGAGTACTCCGTCGCGTACGACGCAACCAGATGCCTGACGCCGAGGTCGTTGGCCATGGCCGTCGTGAACGCAGGCCTCCGTTCCCTGAACGCGGCCTTCACTTCGCTGGTCGCCGCCCCAGCGAGAATCGCCTCAACGGTCAGTGCCGCCGCAAAGCGTCGACCGACCTTCCCGGGAACGACACGGGCGGCGCTACCCTCGACGGCGAACGTTGCGTCAGAGGGGTCACGCTCGTACTGCTTGAAGGCACCGCGCAGTCGCGAAGCGAGCGTTTGTACATCGAGATCCACTGCTATCTGAGTTCCTTCGTTGTTGAACCGGAGCGCACGGCGTATGAGACCGGCTGGAAGAGCGAGACGCGTGCGACGGAACACGACCTCTGGTGGACTCTCCGTCAACGCTTGAGCCCGCGCAAGAGCCGACTCGATTGCGTCGTCTGACACACTTGGTTCAACCTGGGCTACCGGCACATCGACCGTTGGTGGCAGCAGTCGGAGGAGCTCGAACAGCTCCTCCGTGTCGACCTCGATACCGTGCCGCGCGGTTCGAGTGACGATCTCGTTGCTGACAACGCGAATGCTCGCCGGCCGCACGCGTTGGTTGACGAGATCGGCGATCTCGTCGACGACATCGCGTATCGCAGCCGGCTCAACTCGATATTCGATGCTGATCTCAATGGGATCAGAGAAACCGAGCCGAGCCTTGAGACGGCTGAACGCTCCGCGGCTGTCCTGCGCTTCCTCGAGCGCTCTAGAGACGCCGGGCTGAAGGCCCAGGTCACTCGCGTCGATGCTGTACTGACCTCCTGGATATACAAAGGTCACCGGCTGCGTGAGCCGCTCGCTGACGTGAGCGTCAAGAATGACCTGCGCGTCGTCGACGTCAACCCCACCGAGCTCGATGCCGTTGATCTGCACGTCTGGCGGCAGTGAATCACCACTGCCGCGGGAGAGCCACAACGCTGAAACGAGCAGCCCGGCGGACACCACGAGAGCGGCGATGACTGCAACGCGGGTGAGCGTGCGACGTGACAGGTTGCGTCGCACCCCCCCAATGAGTGTCGACCACCCCACGGTCGCAGATTGTACGCCTCTAGCGCAGCAATATCGACCGACAAGGCAGGCCGGGCCCTTTCGCGATGGATCGCCCTCGGCTGACTCCTGTACGATACCCCCATGGGGTATACGACGAACTTGTCAGGCACCGTAGCTCTCGCGCCGCCGAGAATACGATTCAGAGACCGAGATCGCTATCGAAGGCATGTCGTGCGCGGCCTGCATCGCGAGGGTCGAGTCCTCATTGCGAAAGCTGAGCAGTGTGGAGGCCGCAAGTGTCAATCTGGCCACCGAGCGCGCTCGAGTGACCTACGACCCAAGCGCGCTCTCCGACGTAGAGATCATCGACGCGATTGAACGTAGTGGCCACAAGGCTCACAACGGCGCCAACCTTGCGGCGTCGAATCGCGTCGAGTCAGGCAAGCATGAAAGGATCAGACTCATGAGCCACGGTTACGCCCCGGAACAGAAGGCGATCGTCTCGCGGCTACGTCGTGTCGAGGGGCAACTACGCGGACTTCAGGGCATGGTGGAAGACGATCGCTACTGCATCGACATCCTCACCCAGATCAGTGCGGTGAGCACCGCGCTCGATGGCGTTGCTCTGAAGATCCTCGAGAGCCACGTGGAGCACTGCATCACTGGGGCTCTCGCCTCGGGAGACCCCGAGGAGGCCGACGAAAAGCGCCGGGAACTGTTCGAAGCCATCCATCGTTTTAACCGTGCACATTGACGCCAGCGCTCGGGGCGTATTGCCCTCGTGGCTGCTTGCGCCGATTCTTGCCGTAAGCAGCTGGGTAGCGATCGCCCCCTACATCCTCACGGACGTCGGCGACCTCGATCGCGCAGCCATCGGGCCAATCCCGGCAGCCGTCGTGTTTGTTTGCGCTCTTGCAGATTGGTGGTGGTGGATTCACCGTGGCAAGCCGTGGCACGACTGGACGGTGATCGTCATGCTTCTGCCCGCGATTGGCGCGGCCGTCTGGATCACCGTCGGCGCGACGCTGCTCGAGCTTCCTCTGACGCGCCCTGAGCTGCTCGGAACATCGATCGGGCCCGGAATCGCGCTGATCGGGCTCCTGACGACGACGATTAGTTTTCACGGACGCCACCACCCTGACGAATAGAACGCGCCGAAGTGATTGCGTCTAGCCGGCGGTCTGCGCGCCGTCGATCGGCAGCACTGCGCCGGTGAGATACTCCGGGCACTCCGTGAGCAGCCACGCGGCGAATGCAGCAACCTCGGCGGGCTGACCGAGCCGGCCAACAGGCACGGTGGCTTCGAGCTGCTTCTTCTGTTCGGCCCGATCGCCAGGCACCATCACCTCGCCAATCGACCAGATCATGCGCGTGTCCATCGGCCCGGGACACAACGTGTTCACGCGGATCCCGTTTCCGGCGTTCTCGAGCGCGCCGACGCGGGTCATGCCGACGACCGCGTGCTTCGATGCGACGTAGCCGGATAGGCCAGGCCAGCCCATCATCCCGCCTGTCGATGCGGTGTTGAGAATGATGCCGCCGCCGGACTTCTCGAGCGCCGGAATGCCATATTTCATGCCGAGCCAAACGCTCTTGGCGTTGACGTGCATCACGCGGTCGTACTCCTCCTCGGAGTACTCGGTGATTGGAGCGATCGCGCCTTCGATGGCCGCGTTGTTGAAGAGGGCACTAAGCGGCCCTAGCTCCTTGCCGGCTCGTGCGATGAACCCCTCCACGTCTGATGCATCGGCTGCATCAGCGGCGTGAGCTACGACCTGGCCGGCGAGCCCGGCCGTGTCAGCCGCCAGCTGTTCCACCGCCTCCTCGGCGAGGTCGACCGCGAGCACCGAGGCGCCACCTTGCGCGAGAGCGCGCACAGTCTCACTTCCGAGGCCACCGGCGGCGCCGGTCACTACAACAACATTGCCTTCTGACATGAGTCGCTCCTAGTTCGTACTGCCTGTTGCCAGCCGGAACTGTGACTTGCTCGACCAACCCTCTGGTGCAACCTCGACAGGTGCGCCGACTGTGACGTTCACTCGGTCGTCGCCCACCAGGGACGCCATTACCTCGACCCCCTCCGCAAGCTCCACCACGACGAGCACGATCGGAAGATGTTCGTCGAAGCGAGCGACCCATCGATGGATGATCGAAAAGGTCGTCACCACGCCTGCGCCCTGGGCATCGAACGCCGCGAGCTGGCCGAGACATCGCGGGCATCCGATGCGCCAGAAGTTGGCGATGTAGTCACACTCTGCGCAGCGCTGGAGAACGAGCGCGCTCACGAGTTCGCCCGCTCGAGCACAGTCGCCGCGGTGCAGAGACCCTTGCCGTATGAAACCAACCCATAGCCCGATACGAGGCCTCGCTGCGCCCCGTCAACCTGCCGCTCACCGGCTTCGTGTTGTAGTTGCTGAACCGCCTCCACAAGGTGGATCATCGAGCCGCCAGCGCCGGACTGCCCGACAGACAGCTGTCCTCCGCCCGTGTTGATCGGAAGCTCGCCCCAGATAGACACGTCGGTCGTTTCGAGAAACGGGCCGCACTCACCCGGTCCGCAAAACCCATAGCCCTCAAGTTGGAGCCCGACAACTATCGGATAGTCGTCGTACAGCTGTGCGAAATCCATATCGCCAGGCGAATATCCCGTCGCGCTCCAGAGTTCCTCGCCGAGGATCTCCCAACCCGCGGAGAACTCGCTGAGCTGGCCTGGCGACGCGTTGTGCATCTCCCGTGTCGCAAGAACTCGAACGCCCGCGCGCCCGATTGAGGCTGCGATGTCGTCCGAGACCACGAGAACGGCCTCCGCGCCCGAGCACGGCATGACGCAGTCGTACAGATGGAAGGGCTCCGCAATCGGACGGGCCTCAAGGTATTCGTCGAGCGTGAGAGGCGTCTGGAACAACGCGTTCGGATTGAGGAGCGCGTGGCGCCTCTGCGTGACACAGAGACGTCCTAGCTGATCGCGCCTCGTCCCATGTAGCGCCGCGTGCCTCGTCTGCAGAGGCGCGAGAACACCGTTTGCGCCTCCGAAGCCGTGCGGCCCGAGGTGCTCCGAGATTGCCGGCGTGAAGTCTTCCAGCAGCTTCTCGTGGCTACCGCTGGTGAACGCGTCGCCCGCGACGCAGAGGATGCACTTCGCGTGGCCGAGCCGGATCTGATCGGCTGCGTGTCCAACCGACATCACGCCCGACGCACCCCCGAACGCTCCCTGCTCCGCCCACCGAAGTCGCATGTCGAGGTGCTCGGCGAGGGTGATCACGTTTCCTGGCGGGTAGGTGAACGAGGCGAGCGCCAGCCCGTCGACATCGCCCGGAAGAAGCCCGGCTCGTTGTAGACAGTCGGAGACTGCGTCGAAGAGGTGCGAGAGCGTGTCGCGGCCGTTCTTCTTTTCGTACGCGCTCGATCCGTACGAGATGAGGAGGGGTTCTGGCATGGGCGGGAAGTCTACGTCGACTCCGCGCACGACAACGGTGGGCTGGTTTACCGCCCGCTAGGCGATCTCGGCTAGCTCCTGAATGAGCGCGTCGCTAGCCGCAACGCGACCGAACAGGCGCTCGAACTGCTCCAAGGTTGCCTCATGCCACTCCGGGCGATCCTCGGCGACAGCGTCTTCGATGATCACGCTTCGATATCCGTGATCGGCGGCATCGCGAGCGGTGAGATCGACGCATTGGCTCGTCGAGACCCCCGTAAAGACGAGCGTGGCGACGCCAAGGTTTCTCAGGAGCGCATCGATTCCCGATGACGTGAACGCGCTTGCCGACAACTTTGTAATCACGGGTTCGCCGGCTTCGGGAGCAAGGGAGTCGAGGATCTCGTACTCCCGCTCTCCACTGACATTCCCGAAAGCCGTCTCGAGCTCGCGGATGTGAGGAATCAGATCCCGACAGCCGGCCATCTGCGCTCCGAGACGAACAAACACGCACGGAAGGCCCGCCGCACGAAACGCGTTTAGAAGCCGAGTGATGTTTGGCACGAGCAGCTGCTCGATGCGATCGAACCTGTAGGCGCCCTCCTCGGAGCGTCCGTTCTCCGCGAGCCAGCGACCAAGGCCGGTGTCTCGACAGGCGCTCGCGTACTGCATGTCGATCACGACCAGCGCCGTCCGTTCTGGCTCGAGCTTGAACGCAAGCGTGTGCTCACCAACAGCATCGGGGCTGGCATCGCGCATGGCTTCGTAGTCTTTCAGATGCGTCGCACGATCGGGTCGGTGCATCCAACGAGCGAGCATGTCACGCCGACGAACCCAACGCGCCCGCAACGGCAAGAAGGACAAGCCTGGGAAGGTCGTCATGTACACGCTGCCGGGCTGCGGTCACTGCCAGCGTGCCCGCACCCTGTTCGCATCGAGGTCGATCGACTATGAAGAGATCCAGGGCATGCCCACGGTCCGGTTCCGCCAACAGCTCGTATCGCTGGCGGGATCCGGGACGGCACCACAGATCGTGATTCGTGGCCACGCCATCGGCGGCGCAAGCGACCTCGCCCGCCTGGATCGCATTGGTGTCCTCGGCCCGCTGGCCGATGG
>JAUXJK010000221.1 GCA_030624785.1 Actinomycetes bacterium | reverse complement strand
TCACCGCGCACGCTTCGGACGATCACCGTTGCGCCTAGCGCTGCGAACATGGCCGGGGGATCAGATGCGTAGTCGGCATCAGCGAGGACGCCTCCGACCGTTGCCTGGTGACGCACGCGGGGACTGGCTACGAGCGAGAACGTCTCGGCAAGGGCAGGCCACCCTTGGAGTACCAGAGGCGAGCGTTCGACGGCGCGATGTCGCGTCATGGCGCCGACGACAAGCCCGTCGTCGGCGGAGTCGATTGCATGGAGCTCGCCGACACGCTGAAGGCTCAGGAGCGCAGTTGGGAAGAGAAGCCCTTGGTTGATCAGGATGCCAATGAACGTGCCGCCCGCAATGGGCGTCGCATCCGGACGCTCAGCCCGGATCGTGAGCGCGTCCTCCAGACCCGTGGGCTCGAGCCATTCGACCTCAGGCTGCATGGTCCTCCAGGCGCTTGACCGCTGATGTGAAAAGCGGTTCAGCGAGCTGCCGTGCGTGCTTCGGCCGAATACGCTCGAACATCCACTCGTGCTGCTGCGTGGCACGCTCGACGCTGCAGCGACCGGTCTCGGCCCAGGCGACCACGAGGTCGGCATTGACCTCGAGGAATGAAAGCGAATCGGCCGCCTGAAGGAGATTGGCTGCCGCGTCTCCGCCTGTCTCGTGTTGCTCGATCAGCCTCGCCACTTCGCGCGTGAGCTCCTCGTCGGCGCCCTGTTCTCGGATCCATTCTGCGACGATTTGGGCGGACCGCTCGGAATGGGCTCGCGTGTATTCGGGCTCGCCGGGGATCATTGTCGCGGGGTCGAACTGGGGACCACCCGGGAAAAACCGTTCCATGTCGTGTGTTAGCGAGGCCAGTTGTAGGGCCTCCGACGCACCTGGCTCGAGCTCGAGGAGCCAGTCAAGCGTCCGCCGTAGGTGCTCTGCGTTCCAATAGGCCGAGATCCACGTCCGGGCCTTCTCGCTGAGGGATTGTGGCATCGCGAGTCCTCGCTAGAGCGTTGTCACGGGACGAGACTGGAGAAGGTGAACCGCGCCGTCAGCGATTGCCCATTCCACGTCTTGGGGCGCCCCAAAATGGTCTTCGAGTAGAGCGCCGAGATTGGTGAGATCAGCCAGTTCCTCTGGACTGAGCAGCTTGTTCCTTGCCACTTCGCGTTTGACGATGCCGGCTCTGTCCACGATGTAGTGGTCTGGCGTCTCCTCGCCTGAAACGAGCGACTCTCCGAGACCGCTCACGACCTCGATCATCATGCGGTCGCGCCGCCGCTGAACCGGATCGACGGTGAACATGACGCCAGCCTTGTCGGCATCAACCATTCGCTGGACGACGACCGACATTGCAAGGTCGTCGAGTTGGCCCTTATGTCGCCGATAAAAGAGCGCACGCTCCGAGAAGAACGATTGCCAGCATGCGCGCACGCGATCGATGACGGTGTCCGTTCCTTCGATATCGAGGTACGTTTCTTGCTGCCCGGCGTAGCTCGCCGCGTCGGAATCTTCGGCCACGGCCGAAGAACGCACCGC
This sequence comes from Actinomycetes bacterium, assembly GCA_030624785.1. GTDB lineage: Bacteria > Actinomycetota > Thermoleophilia > Gaiellales > Gaiellaceae > JAUVPB01. The sequence continues at coordinate 3,059 of JAUXJK010000221.1, read as the reverse complement.
GACCCGCCCACCGAGCTGTTTGTAGGCCTCCGCTAAGGGGCCTCGGGGTACCTCGACCGCAGCCACGAGCTTCTGCGCCGCGTCATGCCGGCCAGCTGCGGCGAGCTCACGTAGCTTTGCCGCATCGACCGCGTCCTCTAGCTCGGCTGCAACCACCACGAACGCCGGCGGCACCGGCAAGCCTGCGGCGGCCATTGTCGCCAGGCTCGCCCCTTTCCCACCGGCGATCGAAACATCTCGGCAGGCTGCGTCGGCGAGCCAGACGATCGGTACGCCCATCAGTCCTCCATGATCGCCACAGCGCGAACCGGAGCGGCCGTGGTGCCGAGCCACTTGATGGGGAAGACTGAGAGCTTGAATCCATGTGGCGGCAGCTGGTCAAGATTCATCAGGTTCTCGAGGTGCCAGTAATCGGTCTCGTTCATAACGAGATGAGCTTCCCAGAAGTGCTTCTGCTCGAACATCGCCCAGACGGGCGGGTCAAAGGTGATCGCGTCGCAACCCATCATCCGCACGCCCTGGGCGATCAGGTGCCGGGTAGCCTCCGCCGTCATGCCTGGATGATCCGTCTTGTAGCGATCTTCCGTGTTGTACGCGCCAGCTCCGGTGTGGATGAGCACGATGTCACGTTCCTTGAGCGAGTATTCGATTTTCGCTAGTGCCTGATCGATGTCCTCGACCGTGATCCGGTACCCGGGTTCGCGGTTCGTGAAGTCGAGTACGACGCCGTCCGAGTAGCAGTACTCGATGGGTATCCCGGTGATGTCGCTTCCGTCCCGATTGATATGTCTGACCGCGTCCACGTGCGTTCCCACGTGATCGTCCTGGACAACGACGTAGTGGGCCGTGAGCGACTTCGCGCCGTGCTCGGCGGCCCCTATACGCTCGGCGAACTCCTCCCCGCTTTCGATCATTAGCATCAGGGGTGCCGGGACGCGCGGAAACGTGATCATGTCCTCGTGTACAGGCATGGAGAGATCGACGAGACGGGTCATGCGGTGCCTCCCTCGGAGATGTTTTGGGTTGCAGCCCCAGCGTAGGCACCGGAGCTTTCGGGAACTTTCATGCGATCACCTCGACGATGCCTGTCGATCCGTTGAGCCTGACTCGGCTACCTGTCTTGATCCTCTCGGTCGCATTCGACGTGCCGACAACTGCGGGCAACCCGAACTCGCGCGAGACCACCGCCGGGTGAGACGCGACGCCACCCGCGTCTGTAACAAGCCCAGCGATCCGCGTGAAGAGGACAACCCAGGCTGGGTTCGTCATGCGGCACACCACGATCTCGCCAGGTTGCACCGCGTCGAACTCCTCTAGCGACATCACTACGCGCGCCGTGCCTTCGACGACGCCTGGCGAGGCCGCGAGTCCCTCGATTCGGTCAGTCGCGCTCACGCGACCCCTGTGGAACTTCTCTGGGAAGCCCCAGAGCGTCCAATACGGGAAAGCCAATGCTGCCTCGGTCACTGTGCCCACCCAGTCGGGAGGTCGGAGCGCATAGGCGGCCTCGTGGCGATCGCGGCGTTCGCCGACGCGTGCTCGTGCGTCGAACGCGTCCTGGTTGCCCACCAGCGTGCGCAGCTGTTCGTAGGTAAGGAAGAGCACGTCTTCGGGATCGTCCAGAACTTCGAGCTCGACGAGCTTGCGCCCTAGCGCCACGAGAACGAGGCGAACGCGCGCGTTCGTGCCCTGGTCGATGTAGAAGTGGTGATCCGGCGTGAGTGGATTCATGCTCATGGAGAGTTCGACTGCCTCGCTCAGTCGCGTGCGCTCCTGACCCTCGGGAAGGTTCTGGAGCAGCTCGGAAACCGCTTCGCGCAGGTCGTCCTCTATTGCTCTGACTGCGGCTGGGTAGTCGTAGTCGGTCTCGACGTAGCCGCGCACTGCTTCGATGATGGGCGCCGGGTTCTCGCGCCATGTTGGATATGCGAACTCGTGCGACCAGATTGCGCGGGCGCCGAACTCGTGACGGTAGGGGTCGAGCTGCTCAGCGATGAAAGCTCGACCCGAGTCGGAAGCCTGGAGCGCGTCTAGCACTCCTGCCGCCGTGTCGCCGGCGGCGAATGCGTCAAGAAGTGTCTGGTCGCTCTTGACGTTCTCCTTCATCTTCCATAGGGCCTCGATCGAGTCCCAGTTGCGGTCGGCGACCGAGCTCTGAAGACGGCCGGGCAATGCCGGGTCAACGTCGCCTTTGACTTCGTCGATCGTCGAGTTGAGTGCCATCGTTGCCGAGAACTGCGCGAAGTTGAGCATCCAGTGAATCTTCCAATGTCGATCGTGGATGTCGATGGCGTCTTCGAGCAAGATCGCGAGCTCAACGAGTTGAGCGCCGTCCATGTCGTAGCCGTCAAGGTAGGTAAAGTTGCGCTCAATCTCAGGTCGCAGACGCGAGTTCCACCAATCGAGGAAGTTCGTAGCGTAGTGAGGTAGGACGGTTCCGAGGTAAGGGCCGATCTTGTCGGCGTACGCCGGGTCGCGCGGCACGCGCGGCGTGTAGCGACTGCCGTACTCGGTTGCCTCGGCGCGCAACTCCGCATCGGCGGGAATGGCCGCCGTGTAGACGTACCCATTGATCTCCTTTGCGACCCAGTCGCACGCGAAAGGCGTGCCGAATCGGCGGAACATGTGATCGCACGTGAGCCACCAGCCGCCGATGTCGAAGAAGAACGGGCTGACAGGGTTGGGACAGTGGAGATCGTCGAGCACCCAGAAGAGCTCGGCCTCTCCGTCTAACCAGTCGATCGGAAAATCGTCATCGCCGTGAAACGCGTCTAGCACCTTGCGGGTCATCGGTCCCCCTTCGTGCCGTTCATTGGCATGCCGTCAGACCACCATCGAGCACGAGGTTCTGCCCCGTGACGAACGACGATGCGTCCGAGCAGAAGAACAGGGCGGCCCCGACCATGTCGTCGGTCTCGCCAATCCGCCCGAGCGATATCCGACTGACGACCGCGTCCTCGAACCCTGGCGTCTCGAGCAAGCTCGCGACCTGATCGGTGCGGGTGAACGTGGGCGAGATCGCGTTGACCGTGATCCCGTGCTTCGCCCACTCGGTCGCG
>JAUXJK010000278.1 GCA_030624785.1 Actinomycetes bacterium | reverse complement strand
GCAGATCGTGCTTGCCCGCAAGAAGGGCGACTCGAAGAAGGGCTCTGCGTACCTGAGCAAGTACGCGAAGGAAGCGAACGTGAAGTACACGGTGAAGGTCAAGTCCTACCCCAAGGATCACGATTTCAAGTCCTGGGGAAAGATCGTCATCACCAACAACCATCCCGGCCGGGCCGCTCGCATCCTTAACGTGAAGGACGTGATCGATCCGCACGGCGACTACCTCGTCGCGAACGTTCGTTGTGAGGGCGAAAAGAAGGGCGAGAACCTCGAGTTCCCGCGCTATCTCGCCGCTGGCGCAACGCTCACGTGTTACTGGAGGGCTTCACTTGAGGACAACGCTGAGCGCAAGAACGTCGCCAGGGTGGAGATCCGGAACTACCACTACGAGGTCGCAAAGAAGGAACTCGCACAGAACCGCGACAACGAGTGGTACGTGAAGCGCACGGCCGACGGAACAACGAAGTTCAAGGACCATGCGAAGATCGAGTTCGGCGATCCGAAGAACGTGATCGACGAGAAGGTCAGGGTGTATGACTCGCTCGCGCCCAAGAGCTTCCTCGGCTACGTGACCTATAAAGACACGCCGAAGAGGTTCCACTACTACATAAACGTCAGGCCGGGAGAGCTCGCGCCGTGGTGTGGAAAGGGCTCGCTGTACAACAAGGCGATGCTCGAAACGAACGACACCGGCACGAGGGACTACGCCAGCGTCACGATTCCCATCACCGTCAAGTGCTTCGAACACAAGGAAGATCCGAAGAAGGACGATCCAAAGGATCCAAAGAACGACGATCCCAAGAAGAACGACCCACCGAAGAAGGGTGACGGCGGCAAGACACCGCCGCCCTACGACAACGGCAAGAAGGATCCGCCACCGGTGGATGACAAGAAGGATGTCTACGATCCGAAGGGTAAGCCTGTCGACTATGGCTCATGTGTCGAGGGCAAGGGCAAGCCCTGGGATCGAATCGGCGCAAAGGGCAAGCAGTCCTACTTCTTCAACACTGCTCTCACGTACAAGCAGGTCATGAAGAAGGGCAAGCGCGCCAAGAACCCGCACTACCGACTCGGCCGCGCGTACATTGACGCCAAGCTGTACATCGTCGGTGGTGCCGAGTACGGCAGGAACGTCGTTCGCGCGATGCAGTGGGTGGAGCGCTACTTCGCCACACACGGTCCGCGTGCCGCGAGCACCAAGCGGGCTCTCAAGAGCACGAAGGCGATGAAGCTCCGCAAGACGATGAACAACAAGAAGCGCGTTCTCAAGAAGTACGGGAAACGCGCAACGATGCCACGTTGTGACGTGGTCTAGCTAAGTACACCTAGAAACAGTACGAGGGGGAGGCCATGGCCTCCCCCTCGTGTTTCTGCGTGTTGTATTGCGTCTAGGCTCTCGCGCGCTCGAACCATTCGGCAGCGGCTCGATCGTTGCCAAGACAGGTCTCGATACTGCTGCGATGCTCGAACGCAGCAACGTTGCGTGTCCCGAGTCGCAGCGAGCGAATCGAGTGAGCGCGAGCGCGTCGGCACTGGCCGTTCTGAAACAGTGCGTGGGCCAGGGTCGCTTCAGCTCCCGTATTCGGGGCGGCACGGAATCCCTTGCGTGCAAGGGCGAGTGCCTTGCCGGGGTTGCCACCACGCGCGAGCGATAGTTCGGCCAGGGCCAGCTCCGTGTGGACACCGTTCGCGGTCTGCGAGCGAATGATGGCTTCGGCCCGCTCGAACGCGGCAGCGGCTTGTTCGTGCAACCCAAGCGCGTCGCGTGACCGAGCGAGGGCGATGAAGTAGGCGGGCAGCGGAAGGCGCTTGGTGACGCGCCTGTACTCGCGCACCGCCTCGCGGTAGTTGCCGCGCGATGCGGCGAGAGCTGCCAGGGCGGCTCTGGCATGCGTGTAGCCGGGAACTTCACGTAGCGCCCTCCGATACATGCGGGCAGCCTTCTTTTCTTTCCCGGCTCGGAGGGCGATGTTTCCGCCCTCGACCAGCGTCCACGCGCGATGTTCGGGGACGCCGCGGCCCAGCTGGAGCGCGAGCCCAACGGTGGTCAGTGCGGCTCGTGGGCGGCCGACAAGCTCGCGCGCATTCGCGACGCGTGCGTATGTCCCGACGGTTGGCGAAAGCTCCGCTGCGGTCTCGATCGCGCGAAAGGCCTGTTCGTAGCGGCCAAGCTCGAGTAGCGCGTCTCCGAGGACTGCGTAGGCCGTGGCATTGTCCGGAGTGAGTGCGAGTGCGCGGTTGGCGAGCTCGACACCTCGCGAGAACTGGTGGCGGATGACCGAGAGCGAGGCCTGACCTGTCGCCGCAATCGGATGGGCAGGGTCGAGAGCCTGCGCTCGAACGTAGGCAGCGCCCGCGCGCGAGTAGTAGGAAGGGTCAGCTGTCTCGCGTGCGAGCTGCTGATAGCTGAGCCCGAGAAGCGCCTGGAGGTCTGCGGCGGCCGGCTCCTCGGCGATGCGTCGTTCCAGATCATCGACATATCCGGCGGTGTCGCCACTGGCCAGTCCTGTGAGCAGGTCATCGAGAAGTTCGGTCGATACCTGAGCGTCGTCGGCGGGCGCGGGAGTCGCATCGCGCGCGGGTGCCACCGCGGCTGCGACTGTCGCAGTGGCCAACGCGTGGTTGCTAGCCGCGGCCGCTACGTGGACGCCGCCGAGCGATCCAACCAGCATGCTCGCGGTGACGGCGGTAGCGGCGATCAGTTGCAGCTTTCTCATCGAGTCCTCCAATCGGGTACGCGGTCGGTAGCGATGGATGTCTGGCGGTGACGTGGCGCAACGAGCCCCGGCAGGACGACTGCCGGGACTCGCTGCAGCCAGCAGGGCTCGTCTAGTTGGGAGCCGCTACGTAGGGGAACTTCGCGCGGAACTGCGTGTCGTTGGCGTCGACACAGTCCGAGTTGAATAGCCCTTCGGTGATCAGACCGAGTTCCGTGTCGATGACGTCGTCGGCGAGCGCTCGGCCGTTCGGGAATGCGCCCGGCTGGTCGAGGTCGATCGTGAGGATGTCAGGGAGCAAGAAGTCGGCGAGGCCGCTGATCTGGCCCGCGTCGTCAGAGGGATCGTCGGTGCCGTTGAGGGGGCCGCCCATGTCGTTCAGGCTGAACAACGTTTCGAGCGTGTCGACGATCTCTCCGCGGAAGCGACCGACGTCCTTGTGGGGTCGGCTGCGGTTGTACCGATTCTTCTGCGAGGCCTCGGTGCCCTTCGCCTCGAGTGGGTTGTTGGGAATGAAGACTGTTGTGATCGCTGGCCGACCTAGTCGGTCGATCTGCTTGCGCCCGATGTTGGTGGTTCCCCAGACACCGATGTTTGAGTCACCGCCGCCCGTGAGGAGGGAGTTGCGTACCTCGAGGACGATCGCCGAGACGTTGAGGCCGGCGAAGAAGTCTGGTCGTGCCGAGGAGCAGCCAAGGAACGAGTCAGCGTCGTTGGTCGTGTCTGCGTCGAGTGGCGCAGTCAGGTTGATGAAGCCGTTGAGGTCGAAGAAGAACGGATCCTCTGCCATGCCCGCAAACGCTCGGGTCCCCTGGCGGCCACGGTTGACTCGCGTCTTGTCGAACGCCGAGCTTCGTCCTGAAGCGAGGGTGCGTCCGTTGCGCGTGACGATCATCCGCTGTGTTCCGTTCTTGTTCGGCTTGCCGAAGCGGGCTTCGATGTTGACGTCGGCCTTGGCGTCACCGTTGTTGTCGATGCGGAACGTGTAGCGCGCCTTGCGGTTCTTGT
>JAUXJK010000240.1 GCA_030624785.1 Actinomycetes bacterium | reverse complement strand
CGATCGTCACCGATGGCGATCGCTTGCGATACAAACGGAGAGCTACCGAGAGCATTCTCGACCTTCTGAGGCGCAACGTTCTTGCCGGCGGCCGTCACCATGATCTCTTTCTTGCGCTCGACGAGCGTGATGATCCCGTCGTCGATCGTCGCGATGTCGCCCGTGCGCAACCAGCCATCGTGCGTGAACATCTCAGCGCTCGCAGCATCATCCTGCTCATAGCCGGAGAAGACACAGTCGCCACGCACCAGCAGCTCGCCGTCGGGCTCCAAGCGCGCATCGAGCCCGGCGAGTGGTCGCCCAACAGATCCGATTCGATGTTGACCCGGCACACCCACGCTGACAACGGCAGTGCACTCGGTCATTCCGTATCCCTCGACGAGACCGATACCCAACGAGTCAAAGAACACGCCAACAGCTTTTGGCAGAGCAGCGCCGCCTGAAACTGCCACACGTACGCGGCCTCCTAGCCGCGCGCGAATCTTGCTCAGCACCAGGCGATCCGCCACCGCGAGCTGCGCCGCCAGGAGTGGGCCCGGCTCGCGTCCCTGCTGGCGAAGCTCGCTTGCCCGGCGCGCCCGCTCGATCGCAAAACGACCCAGAGTGCGTCGGATCGGCGATCCGCCCTCGATACCGGCATGCACGGCGGCATGAACCTTCTCGAGAAGCCGCGGCACTGTTGGCAGGATCTGCGGTCGTACCGCCTCGGCCGCGTGTGCAACACGCGCCACGTCGGGGCAAAACGCGAGTGTGAGGCCGGCGCCCGCAGCCATCCACTCGACGATTCGACCGTAGACGTGAGCCAGCGGCAGGAACATCAGGGCCACCTCCCCCTCGCGGAGAAGATCTGGCACGTCGAGAATGGCGGTGACGGCCGCGACTGCATTTGCGTGCGTAATGACGCACCCTTTCGGCACGCCTGTGGTCCCCGATGTGTAGACGATCGTCGCAACATCCGAGGGTTCCACCGACACCGCTTGCTGGACCGCTCCGTGTGCGTCGTCGCCCTGAGCCTCTCGACCCGCGTGCCGGAGCGCGTCAAACGGAACAGCCCCGTCGGCCTCGCCTGTCATCAAAACGCGATGAGTTAGTGCCGGGAGACGACCAGCAAGCGCATCGACGCGCTCGAGGTCGGCCGGCGTCTCGCACACGATGGCTTTGACATTCGAGTGGCTGAGGATGTGCTCGGTGTCGCTCGTTGAACTGGTCGGGTAGATGGGGACAACAACCGCTCCGAACGAAAGGAGAGCCCAGTCGCTCACCGTCCACTCGAGCCTCGGGCGCGAGAGGATCGCGACACGATCACCCTTCACCAGACCCTGTGCTCGGAAGCCTGCGGCCGCCTCCTTCACCAGCTCGTTCCCCTCAGAGAAGCTAAGCGGAGACCAGCCCGCGTCTCCCTGGACGAGGAACGCGGCACCATCAGGCCATCGCTCGACAGCTCTCTGCCAGACCTCGGGCGCAGTGCGCACGACATCCACCCTAACAAGGCTCTCGCCGCGGTATTCGCGACGGAGTCAGCTTAATCGCCCATACCTCGGCGATGCGGATTACGATGCACTGATCCGACCAAGGAGTCTCGATGCCTGTATATGCGATCGCTCAGAACACGCTTGTCGATCAGGAGAAGATGGATGAGTACCTCAGCAAGGTTGGGGCAACGATTCCTGACGGCGTCAAGCTGCTCGCCAGCGACGACACCCCGGAGTTGATCGAGGGCGAGGGACAACCGCTGAGAACGGTCATCGTCGAGTTCCCGGATCGCGATGTTTTTGATGCCTGGTACCAATCGCCGGAGTACCGTGAGCTGACCAAGATTCGGATGGCGGCCGCGCCAGGAACCTTCATCCTTGTCGAGGGCGCCTAGAAGCAGCTGGAAGGACCCGCCGACACGGCTGGTGGTGTAGCGGGGGTCAGAGGCCGGAGCTTTCGGCCATGGCTCGCCACAAGCTGGCGCGGCCAGCTGTTCCGCGTTAGCCTCGAGTGATCTCGCCGGTCTCGAGCGGCGCCCAGGGTAGCTGCCTGGGCGCTGTTGGTGGATCAAGCCCCGTCTCGGCCTTGGCCCTCGCGAGAATCTCCTCGATCGGCGGGCCGAAATCGAAGTCGCTCGGCTCGCCACGTTCACCTCGGAGCCTCTGGCGGAGTAGCTCAGTGGCCCCTGGATCGCCGATTACAACGCCGTATTCGGCGCGCGCCTTCTCAGCTGAGACGAGGCCGGCGCGCATCTCGCTCTCGAGTAAGTCCTGCGACCGCTCGAGGGGATCGCCCCAGCCGCCCCCGCCAGCGGTTCGATAGATGAGCATGTCGCCGCGCTTCACGCTGATCTCGTCACATTTCGCCGGTAGATGCTGCCTGCTGCCGTCCGTCCGTACCAGGATCTTCTCGCACCTCATCGCGGGGCGCCCGCCGAGCACCCCCCACGGGTAGGTCAACCAACGATCGTCGTGAATCGAGATCTCGCCATCCTCGAGGTACACGTACCGTTTCTCGATTCCGTTGCCTCCCCGGTGAAGCCCCGCGCCGCCCGAGTCGCGCAGGCTCGTGTACCCGTCGATCCGCACCGGGTAGTAGGCCTCGAGGTACTCCGTCGGAATGTTCTGAAACAGGGGCCACCACGAATGCCCATCGATTCCATCGCCGATCGGACGGCCAGGGATGCCGCAGTAACAGATCTCCATCAGGAAGAAGAACTCGCCGCGGCCGTCCCAGCCTGAGTAGAGCATGTAGGGGCTCGTGCTCGCTCCAGCTGTCATGTTCTGGGGGCTGCTCCGACCAAGGGCGCCACCGAACAACTCGTACAAGCGCGTGAGGGCGTGCGTGCGGCAGCCGAGCGCCGCTGGGAAGTGGGGCTGGACGAGGCTCCCCTTCGGCATGAACACGTGAAGAAGCGGATAGAAACCGTCGTTGAACAGGATGTCGGGGTCGTAGACCATGATCAGGTACACGCCGAACTGCATCTTCAGCATGGCCTCGTTGAGGAAGAAGTTGATCGGGCCGGCCGCCTGTGGATCAGTGCCCGACCAATCGAAATAAGCGTGCTCGCCCTCGCGCCAGACGGTCAGCTTCAGCTTGAACGGACCGTTGCCGAGACCGTCATCGTCGACCCAGTCTTCGAACGACTGGGGCTCCTCCGGAATCGATCGTGTGATCAACCGGGCCATCGCCCGATGCGTGCGATCCAGCAACGCCTGACACGAGGCGAGGTACGTGTCGGCACCGAATCGCTGACACAACTCGCGCACCCGCCGTTCTCCCGCGCGACAGCCCGCAATCGTTGCGGCCAAGTCGGCGCGATTCATCTCGGGCATTCGCACGTTGTTGAGAATCACGCCGAGAACCTCTTCGTTCATGCGTCCCGCGCGCACGATCTTCACCGGCGGTATCCGAATGCCCTCACCGAACACGCTCTTCGCACCCGTCGGGAGACCGCCCGGCACGGGGCCGCCGATGTCCTGGTGGTGACCGAACATCGATGACCAACCCACCAACCTCTTCTCCCAGTAGATGGGGATACAGACAAGCCAGTCGTTCAGGTGCGAGATCGCGCCCCCGCACTTGTAGGGATCGCTTGTGAGGATCACGTCACCGGGGCCGATCTCCTCGTCGAAGGCATCGACCATTTCGCCGATGTAGGAGCCGAATTGGCCAACGATCATCCGTCCGTCGGCGTCGGTGATCATCGGGAACTCGTCGTGCTGCTCACGAATTACAGGACTCATCGCTGCGCGAGTCAACACCGCGTCCATCTCATGGCGCGTGCTCTTGAGCGCTCCTTCGACGATATCGATCGTGACGGGATCGAGGTCGACCGGAGCACTCGCGCTCTCGGTGCGCTCAGCCAATGTCACCACTTTGGGGGACGAGCTTCGTGACCTGGTCGGTCGGTGAGGACTCGACCAGATAGAAATTTCCTTCAGCGTCGCCGCAGAGGCCGTGGGGCATGTAGGGAACTGGCCGACAGCGGCCAACGAGCGAGCCTGCCGTCGTGTACGAGCTCAGGCGTGGCACCTGGTCGGTGACATGGATCATGTCGAGCGCGTCGATGTGGATGTCCATCGGATGGAAGAAGTCATTCCACTCCTCAATGAACATGCCATCAGCCGAGAAAACCTGGACACGGTCGTTGTCGCGGTCAGTCACGAAGACCCTGCCACTGCCATCGATCGCCACGGCGTGGGG
>JAUXJK010000222.1 GCA_030624785.1 Actinomycetes bacterium | reverse complement strand
GCGGCGTGGAACAGAGATGCTGCTGGCGGCCCTGTTCGCTGCACCGCTACTCGTGCTCGTGGTCCAGGCATTCGCCGACGAGTGGCGCGCACCCGCGATCATCCCGACCGAGTTCGGCACCCGCGGGTTCGAAGCTGCGTTCGCTCAGGGCAACGCCGCTCAGGCCCTGATCAACTCGACCTCGATCGCTCTCCTCACAACAGCTCTGGCGCTGATCATCGGCTGGCCTGCGGCGCGGGCCCTCGGTCACAAACGTGCGCGCCAGCCGGCCGTCGTCGTCCTCGTGGCCTTGCCGTTGCTCATCCCGCCCTTCGCCACGGGGACCGGCCTCGCCGAGTGGTTCATCCGTCTGGGTATCGCCGACACGATCTTCGGCGTGGCACTTGCACATCTGACCGCGGTCTTGCCCTACGTCATCCTGATCCTCGCGCTCGGATTCACTGACGCACTCATCGAGCTCGAAGACGTTGCTCGTACGTTCGGCGCAGGATTCGCGCGCCGACTCGCTTTCGTGACCATACCGACCGTCGCTACGTCGCTCGCAACGGCCTCGCTACTCGCCTTCCTGGTCTCGTGGGCGCAGTATGGAACGTCACTTGCCGTCGGCGGCGGGCTGCCGACACTGCCCGTCGCGCTACTCCCGTATGTCAGAACAGACGCGCAGGTGGCCGCGGCGCTCTCCCTCCTGATGATCGTGCCCGCCGTGCTGACGTTGCTGATCGCGCTTCGTAGCGGTCGACGAACGCTCTAGACACTACGCTTGAGCCGATGAGCAGCGAATACGTCTACACCATGTACCAGGCCAACAAGTTCTACGGAGCCGAGCGCCAGGTTCTTTCCAACATCACGCTGTCGTTCCTACCGGGCGCCAAGATTGGCGTCCTCGGGTCGAACGGGTCCGGTAAGTCGACGCTCTTGCGGATCATGGCGGGGCTCGACGAGCCATCGTCCGGTGTTGCAGAGCTCGCGCCCGGGGCGACCGTCGGCTTGCTCGCTCAGGAGCCCGAGCTCGACGACTCGAGGGACGTTCGAGGAAACGTCGAGGACGGAGTGCGGCATCTACGCGATCTACTCGATCGCTTTAACGAGCTTTCCGGTCGATTCGCCGAGCCGATGTCCGACGATGAGATGAATGCCCTCTTGAAAGAGCAGGGCGACGTGCAGGATCTGATCGACCGCCACGACGCCTGGAACCTCGACTCGATGCTCGACCACGCGTCCGACGCACTCCGTCTACCGCCTGGCGACCAGGATGTCGCGACACTTTCCGGCGGTGAGCGACGCCGAGTCGCGCTCTGCAGGCTGCTGCTCTCCTCCCCCGACCTCCTGTTGCTCGACGAGCCGACCAACCACCTCGACGCCGTGTCAGTGGCGTGGATCGAACGATTCCTTGCTGAGTACAAGGGCACAGTCATGGCGGTAACCCACGACCGATACTTCCTCGACAACGTCGCTGGCTGGATACTGGAACTCGATCGCGGCAAGGGACTTCCGTTCAAGGGCAACTACTCGTCCTGGCTGGAGCAGAAGCAGCGCCGACTCGAAGGCGACGACCGACGCGTCGCAGCGCGACGGCGGACGCTCGCGGCCGAGCTCGAATGGGTGAACGCGAGCCAGACTGCGCGCCAGAAGAAGTCGAAAGCTCGTGTTGCCGCCTACGAGAAGCTGCTCACCGAGGCTGATCCCGACGCGATCGATGGCATCGAGATCTACATCCCGCCAGGGCCCCGCCTCGGCGATGTAGTGATCGATGCTGAACACGTCACGAAAGCGTTCGATGAGACGCTCCTTGTCGAGGATTTGACCTTCTCCCTTCCTCCCGGCGGAATCGTGGGCGTCATCGGCGCAAACGGCGCGGGCAAGACAACCCTGTTTCGGATGATCGTCGGAGACGAGACCCCCGACTCCGGCGCACTCCGCGTCGGGGACACCGTGGAGCTCGCTTACGTCGACCAGTCCCGTGCTGACCTCGACCCCGCGAGCACGGTATGGGAGGCGATCACAGAGAAGCTCGACACGATCGAGCTGGGCCGCCGCCAGGTCAACTCGCGACAGTACGTGTCCTGTTTCAACTTCACCGGTAGTGACCAGCAGAAGCGACTCTCTGATCTGTCAGGAGGCGAGCGCAATCGCGTCCACCTGGCCAAGCTCCTGAAATCGGGAGGCAATGTCCTGCTCCTCGACGAGCCCACCAACGACCTCGACGTCGACACGTTGCGTGCACTCGAAGAAGCGCTGCTTGCCTTCGGCGGTTGCGCGGTGGTCATCTCGCATGATCGCTGGTTCCTCGACCGGATCGCGACGCACATCCTGGCCTTCGAGGGAGACTCACAGACCGTGTGGTTCGAGGGCACTTACGCGGACTACGAAGCCAATCGAACGGCGCGTCTGGGCGCTGAGGCAAGCGAGCCGAAGCGCATCAAGTACAAGCCGCTGATACGAACGTAGCGCCACTCAGATGCAACTCTGTTTGCTGATCGAAACGTCCTCCCGACTACCCTCCATTCGATGACCAACGAGACGACTGCGCCCGAAGCGCGCATCGCAACGTCGGTCGAGGCCGTGCCACCGTCTCGCATCCGCGAACTCGCCAACGTCGCGATGGGGATGGACGACGTCATCCCGCTCTACTTCGGTGAGTCGAATCTCCCTACGCCGCAGTTCATCAAGGACGCGGCAGTCGAAGCTCTGCGACAAGGGCATACGTACTACACCGAAAACAACGGCATCCCGACGCTGAGACGAGCGATCGCGGAGAGCACCGAGAAGCTCCATGGCGTGGAACTCGACCCTGAGACCGAGATCATGGCGACGAGTTCGGGTGTCCACGCTCTCAGCCTGACCATTCGAGCAGTTCTCGATCCGGGCGACGAAGCTCTCGTACTCACGCCGGTGTGGCCGAACGGCTCGGGCAATGCCCGCCTGGCTAACGCCACCCCGATACACATTCCCCACCCGTTGGTCGGCGATCGCTTCACGATCGATTTCGATGCACTCGAAGCGGCCGTGACACCCAGAACGCGACTGCTCCTCTATACCTCACCATCCAATCCGCTCGGCTGGGTTGCAACCGAGGATGAGCAGGATCGCCTGCTGTCATTCGCGCGCCGGCACGGCCTGTGGCTCATCGCAGACGAGGTGTACGAGCGTCTCTACTACGAGACCGACGTGCTCGGGTCGCCCGCCCCGTCCATTCTGCGCAAGGCGACGCGTGAGGACGCCGTCATTGTCATTCAGTCGTTCAGCAAGGCGTACTGCATGACGGGCTGGCGAGCCGGCTGGTTTGTGGGCCGTAGCGACGTCGTCAAGCGGGTCGGCCAGATGAACGAGTTCGTCGTGTCCTGCGCATCGCACTTCACGCAGGTCGCCTGTGAGACGGCGCTCGCACAGGGAGAGGAAGAGGTTCACCGCGTCGTCAGCCTCTTCAAGGCGAATCGCGACCTCTGCCTCGACGCGCTTCGCGCGATACCAGGCGTAACCGTTCCCTCGCCGGACGGCGCCTTCTATCTGTTTCCCCGCATCGACGGTGTCGAGGACTCCTTCGAATTCTGCCGGCGCCTCCTGCTGGAATGGAAGGTCGGCGTCGCACCCGGCGTCGCCTTTGAAGAAGGCGGCGAAGGCTCTATCCGCATCTGTTATGCGTCGGAGCCGTCCGTGCTCGAGCCAGCACTCGAACGGCTCGATCGGTTCATCCGCGCGGGCGGATGACGCGCGGCACCGAGCGCCCGTAGACCCAGGCAGCCACGGCCTCAGCTGCCGCGTACCATGCGGCCCATGCAGGAAGACGAACGAGCGCGGATCGGGCTGATGTTCGCGGGCGCGCCCGCCGTCCCCGAGATGGTGCGGCTGGCGAAGCGCGCGGAGGATGCCGGCTACGAATCTGTGTGGATGGCCGAGACCCGGATGACACGCGACGGCTTCGTCCCACTCGCTGCGATGGCCATGGCCACGGAAACGATCAAGCTCGGCACGGGCATCGTGAACGTCTACACGCGAGGGGCCGCCGTGATGGCCCTGAGCTTCGCGACGCTCGCAGAACTCGCGCCAGGCCGAACGATGGTTGGTCTCGGAGCCGGCTCCCCGATGGTGCTCGCGCCGCAAGGCTTCACGTGGAAGCGGCCGCTCGGTCGACTTCGAGAGTACGTCGAGGTCATGCGGCCACTTCTACGAGGCGAGCCGGTGACGTATGCCGGAGACGCCGTGACCCTTGTGGACGCCCGCATCGAAGACGTGCTCGCCGAGCCGACGCAGGACGCCCACGAGCCGGATCAACTTCCGTTCTACCTTGGTGTTACGGGACAGAAGGCCGTGGAACTCGCAGGCGAGATCGCGGACGGGGCGTTCTACAACGTCTGCCTACCAACGCAATACGTCGCACGTGCGGATGGTTGGCTCGCGACAGGGGCCGCGCGCGTCGACCGCCAACACGCGTCGATCGATGTCGCCATGGCGATCCTCACGTCACCCGACCGAGACTCCGCAACCGGTAAAGCTCGAGCCCACGAGTTCGTTTCTCTGTACCTCTCGCTGTTTCCAAACATCGCCCGAGAGACCGGGGTTGACGAGGAG
>JAUXJK010000299.1 GCA_030624785.1 Actinomycetes bacterium | reverse complement strand
CGGTAAAGGCCGGCTGGAACACCTTGTTGCGCTCCTCAATCTCGCCGTGGTGGCGTTGGAACTCGGGCAGTGCCGCGCGCAGCTCGGCCAGGAAGGCCGCCTCGTCCACTCGCGTCAGCCGGTCGTCCTCGACCACGACCTCGCCGTTCACGATCACGAGCTCGATCGAGGTGCCGTTCTCGCAGTAGACGAGCTGGTTGGCGGCATTGTTGAGCGGCGTGAAGTTGAGCGTCTTCTTGGTGTCGAGCACGATGAGGTCGGCCTTCTTGCCAGCCTCGAGCGAGCCGGTCTCGTCTCCGATCATGGCGCTTCGCGCGCCATTGATCGTTGCCGCGTGAAGGATCTCGGCCGCACTCGGCCCCTGAGCGAAATCGGGCGACGTGAGCTTGTGCATGAGGGCTGCCGCCTTCATAACGTCGAATATCCGCGGGGTGTCGTTGCTCGAGGTGCCGTCGCTACCGAGCGCGACGTTGACACCCGCGTTCCAGAGCTTGCGGAACGGCATGAGGCCGGAGCCCAACTTCTGGTTCGAGATCGCGTTGTGCGCCACCGAGCACCCGGCCTCGCCCATCAGCTCGATGTCCGGATCGGTGACCCATACGCCGTGCCCCATCGTGGTGCGCGGGCCCAATATCCCGATGTCCTTCATGTAGCGAACAAGCGTCTTGCCGAACATGGTGTGGCCGGAGACGGCCTGTGCCTTGCTCTCGAGCACATGAAGGTGGAAGGCTGTGTCGTGCTTGTCGGCAAGCGCGCAGGCCTCGACCAACAGCTCCTCGGTGCAGCGCTGGGGGCCAGACGGCGCGATGACGTAGCGCAGGAGCCCGTCGGCACCGTGATAGCGCGAGATGGCTTCGCGCGCGAAATCGAGCACCCCTTGAGTCGAAGTGCCCCGCGTCCCTCCGATCTCGTCCTGCAGGTCGGTCGGCACCAGCTCGCGAGCGAACGGGATCGTATCGAGCACCGGTCGGTCGAAGATGTTGCCGGAGACGTTGGCGCGGATCCCGAGGTCTCGATAGGCACGGAAGGTGGCGTCGAGTTGGTCGAGGCTCTGGCTCGGCATCTCGATCACGTCGTCGAGCACGCAGGTCACGCCCGACTTCAGGCTCTCGATACCGACCAGCATGGTGCGCAGATAGACCAAATCCGGCGAGAGCGGCTCGAGCCCCAGCAGGGGATAGGCGTAGAGCATCCAGATCTCGAGCGGCATGTTGTCGTAGCGGCCCTTGAGCAAGCCTTCCCACGAATGCAGGTGGGCGTTCATCAGGCCCGGCATCACGAGGCGATCGCGCCCATCGACCACGCGGTCCGCCGGTGTGTCCCGCGGGATCGGCCCGACGCGCGCGATGCGCTCATCCTCGATCAAGAGCGAGCCCTGGAACGGGGCCGCGCCATGGGCCGCATCCATCGCGATGATCGTGGCGTCTTGGATCAGTATCGACATGGCTGTCCCTCAGCCTTTCCGGGATGCCGCCGGCGCGATGCCCACGCGTGGTCGGGATAATTGGTGTCGAGACGCAGGCGGAAACAGTCGCCGTAGCTCGCCACGCGATGCGGCGTCGAGTTGAAGGTATCGTCGATCTAGCACGCCAAGATGTCTCCGATGTTGCAAA
This sequence comes from Actinomycetes bacterium, assembly GCA_030624785.1. GTDB lineage: Bacteria > Actinomycetota > Thermoleophilia > Gaiellales > Gaiellaceae > JAUVPB01. The sequence goes on along the minus strand of JAUXJK010000299.1, from coordinate 1,828 downwards.
CGAGCGTGTCCGCGATGTTAGACATCCCTGAGCAGTACCGGTTTGAACACCGCGGGTTCAACTCAAGCTCTCGTGCGCACCCACCCCATGTGACCTAGTAGCGCAGGGATCGCACCCAGGAGGTCGCCGGTTCGAGCCCGGCTAGCTCCACCCCGGACACTCCCTGGCAACGGGCGGATTTTCTATCTCGACTCCGATCAGTACTACGTGAGTAGCGGGCCCCTGACGTCCGCGTTCAGTCGGTCACTTCGACGGTGAGCCAGTTCTCGAAGCACACGTTCGAGGCCAGGCTGACGACGCCCATCGTCGCACGACCGCCGATGCCGCGTTCTTCGCCGAACACGTCGCGGAACACGTCGGTTGCGCCGTTCGCGATTCGCCCGACCTCATAGAAGTCCGGCGCGCAGACGACGAAGTTGAGCGAGCGAACGATCGCCGCAACTCGGTTCAGATCGCCGAGTGCGTAGCGAATTCCGGCCAGGCAGTTCAACGCGGTCAGCCGCGCGGCTTCGATTGCCTGTTCGGGCGTCACGTCTTCACCGACGCGGCCGGGGTAGAGCGGTGTCCCGTCGGGATACTCGGGTACGTGCCCGCTGAGAAACAGGAGCGATCCGACCTGGTGGTGTGATTTCATCGTTCCGTATTTCGGTCCCGTGTAGGGCGTCACCGAGAAATCCGGTATGTCGAGATCCAACTCACGTGCTCTCTGCTCGAAGTCCATGTGGTTCCTTCCGTGTGGACAGTGAAGTCACTGATTGTGGCAGGGCAGATCGAGATCGCCGCTCCGGCGAGTTCGTAGTGAGCGCGACGAACGCAGGAGTCGGCGTCGAGGCGGCTCGGGGTGGGCCCTACGAATGGGCCAAGGGTCGCTCTCTTGCGGGAGAGCGACTAGCGTTGCCGGAATGGGGCATCGACCACGCATGGCTTATCTCGCGGGCCTAACGGCTCTCGCTCTACTCGCCGGCGCCTGCGGCACCGCCGAGTCGGGCCAGCCGTCCGGCAGCCAAGGGGCAAAGCTGCCGGTCCGCGATGGGCCACGTCCGTTCACGACCTCGGGCGTACCGCACATTCAAGTCGAGGTTGAGCCCGTCCCTGAGGTCGACGAGACGTTGCGCGCACGGGCGTTCGCGCTCCCGGGCGTGGAGAACCGACCGACGGTCGTCTCGTTGCCCGGCGGCCGCGGCCTCTGGCTCGACGAGGACCTGCCGCTTGCTCACCCCGACCTGATCCTTGCCGGGCGGGAGTTCAGCCACTTCCACACCGACGGGAGTCTTCACGCTCCGTTGCCGGTCGACCGAGCGCTCGAGGCGGTCGAGGCGGGCTGGGCCGTCTTCCATCCCTGGGTAGACCGCGAAGAGATTCCGGACGGGCTGGTGATGTTGTACACGCCTCAGTCGAACGAGGAGGCGGAGGTGACCCTGCAGTTGGTTGTCGACTCGTACAACTTCATCACTGGACGCGAGATCGACCCGGGCGCGCTCGGCTGAAGGGCTGGCGATGTGGTTTGACGCTGTGGGAGATATTTCGATCACCGAAGGTCCTGAAGGCGCGGAAGTCGAGACTCGGACGCGAGGGAATCGAGGCGTCGGCCGACGCCTCTGGACTGCGAAGACGTTTGGGCACAAACGGCGTTCCAGTGCCGAAAGCCACGGGCATCTGACCGTTTTGCCCAAGATGCATGAGGGGCGGGAATGCCCTGCCACTACTGGGTTCCCCGGCCCCTCACGTCGCGGCCTATCTCACGGATCGCACCCCGGAGGTCGCGGGTTCGAGCCCGGCTAGCTCCATCCCAGGAGGTGTGGGGCCGCCTCAGGTTCTGTCGGTGTCT
>JAUXJK010000273.1 GCA_030624785.1 Actinomycetes bacterium | reverse complement strand
GCGCCATTCGTGAGGACAGCACGGTGCCGGAGTTCTCAAATCGAGATCGTCGCTACAACGATCTCGCCGCGCCGGGTGTCGGCATTGTCTCGACCTTCCCGTTTGCGTTGAGCATTGCGGGTTGTGCGCCGGCCGGCTATACGCTGTGTGCACCCGACGAGTATGTGCGGGGCGAGGGCACGTCCTTTGCAGCGCCCATCGTGTCGGCCGCCGCAGCAGTGCTGTTTGCGTCGCAGCCGGAACTGAGGGCCAGCCAGGCGGCAGCGATACTCAAGCGCACGGCGACTGACATCTCGGCGGCTGGCCGCGATGGCCGGACGGGCAACGGTCGCCTGGACGTTGCGGCCGCGGTCGCGGCTCTTGCCGAGCCGCTTCCCGCCAGAGACCGATTCGAGTCGAACGACGACGCGGGTCGGGAGGCGTTCTTTGCGTACTTCCCACGGAAAGCATCGACCCGCGTTCTGGCGGCAACGCTCGATTACTACGAAGATGCGCGGGATGTATACGCGGTTCGAATCAAGCGCGGGCAGCGGCTCACCATCACGTATCGAGGGACGTCGGCTTTGAAGAGTGAGCTCGCGATCTACTCACCAGGAACGAAGGCCGTCGAAACTGCGGGCGCACTTCGCGAACTCGCTGGCTTTCGCTCGCGTGCTCGCGTTCGCTACCGGGCGACGAAGGGTGGCTGGCACTTCATCGAGCTGCGTGCCGCCGGCGGCACATCAGGCGACTACCGAATCTCTGTTAGACGCGATTGAGGTCTCACTGCCGTCGCGCTCGAGGTGCGCGAAGGTGCTGACGACAAATGGGTCCGGCAACGCCGTCGGGCAAGCCGCGACGCTAGCCGCCGGCGGACAGGAGCTCGTCGTCGGGCACGTCTCGAAGCCGCCGAGCTGGATTGCCTACGACGACGCTGCGCGGCGCAACGTCTCCGACCACGACAGCTCCTGCTCCGACGAAAGCCTCTTCTCCGATCTCGATGCCGGGAAGGATCACGGCGCCGCCGCCGATTCGCGCGCCACGACGGATTGTGGGACCTCGCCGGAGCTCATGCCGTCGTTCGGTGCGTCCCATGAAGTTGTCGTTCGTGGTGACAACGCATGGAGCGATGAACACGTCGTCCTCGATAGTCGTATAGGCAGTGACATAGGCGTTTGCCTGGATCGATACGCCCTCGCCGATGACCGTGTCGTTTTCGACGAGTGACCCTCGACCGATAACCACGTTGTCTCCGACGTTGCAGCGTTCGCGGACGCATGCCTGGTCGCCAACGATCACACGGTCACCAAGATGTGTTCCTGCGAATACAACGGCGCCGGTTGAGATGGTGCACGCGGTCCCAAGTTCGAGCGGCGGGAGCGGCTCTCGGGGGGCTGTCGAACGGGAGCCAAGGACAGGCTGCTTGCCGACGACGGCGTGATCGCCGAACACGCATCCATCGCCCACGACTGTGCCTGGGTAGACGACGACGTGCTGCCCGGAGGTGGCGCTCACGTGGCGCGCTTGCTCTCGAGTGAGGCTTGCAGCTGCTCGAGCGCTCGCACGACCGCGAGGCCATCGCGGGCGGGTGCAATGCGGTCGCCATCGCCGCGCACGAGATCGAGGAACCTCGTGCACTCGATCCGGAGGGGCTCGTCGTTCGGTACGAACGGGCTTGAGATATCGCCCGTTCGCGTACGCCACTCTCCGTACGTTCCGGCGCTTTGCTCGGCTGCCTTGTCGTAGATCGTCAGCTTTCGGTCAAGCTCCATGTCGTCGAATACGGCCAACTTCTGTGATCCAACGACCGTCATGCGACGCATCTTGTGCGGGTCGAGCCACGAAAGGTGCATGTGAGCGACCTTCCCGGAAGGGAAGCGCAGATAGCAGAACACGACGTCCTCGACTCCATCCTTCAGGAACGACTCGCCGCGAGACCAGAGCTCGATTGGCTCCTCTCCCAGGAGGTGGAGGATCACCGACAGGTCGTGGACGCCAAGGCTCCACAACGCGTTCTCGTCCTTGCGGATCGTGCCCAGGTTCTGCCGGTTCCCGTAGACGTACAGGACGTCGCCGAGCTCGCCTGAATCGACGAGCTCCTTCAGTCGAACGACACCTGGGTGGTAGAGCAGCAAGTGCCCGGGCATCAGGGTGAGCGCACGCGCCTCGGCGAGAGTGACTAGCTCCGCGGCGTCGTCGTTTGCCAGCGCCATCGGCTTTTCGACGAATACATGCTTGCCCGCGAGGAGCGCACGTTTCGCCAACTCGGCGTGAGTCGGCACTGGGGTCGCGACGATGATTCCCTCGACCTCGTCGTCGTCGAGCAGGTCGTCGAATTGATCCGTGTACGTCGTCGATGGGAACCGCGACCCGACGCGCGCGTGGGCCTTGCCGTCCACGTCGCAGATCCACTTCAGTCGTGCGAGCTCGTTGAAGTTGCGCGCAAGATTTGTCCCCCAGGGACCGAGACCGATCTGGCCGAGAGTTACAGCTTCCATACGTTCTCTCGCTGCTTGCCGTCGTCGCCCGTTGCGTTGCGGAAATCGACGACGAGATCTGCCTTGGCCGAGATCGCGTTATAGTCGATGCCTGAGTGCTTGGTCATGATGCACACGCAGTTCGCGTCGGCGATCGCGGTGTCGAGCTGCGTCGATTCCAGCCCATACTCGGGCAGAGACGGAACGAGCGCGTCCGTGTAGCTGAGGAGGCCACCTTCCGCCTGCAGTAGCTCGATCAATTTCAGTGCCGGAGACTCGCGTAGGTCGCCGACGTCCTCCTTATAGGAAACGCCGACAAGGTGAATGCGCGAGCCGCGGATCGATCGTTCGTGCGAGTTGAGCGCATGGCCGACTCGCTCAAGGCAGAAGTACGGCATGTTCTCGTTGATCTTCCCGGCAAGTTCGACGAACTCCGTGTAGAAGTCGTACTGGCGCGCTTTCCAGGAGAGATAGAAGGGATCGACAGGCAGGCAGTGGCCGCCGAGACCCGGCCCGGGCTTGAAGCTCATGAACCCGAAGGGCTTTGTTGCCGCGGCCTCGATGACCTCCCACACGTCGATGTCCATCCGTGCGCACAACTGGGCTAGTTCGTTGACGAGTGCGATGTTGACGCTGCGAAAGACGTTTTCTAGGAGCTTGCTGAGCTCGGCCGCTTCGGGAGTCGATACGGGCACGAGTGTTTCGAGTGCGCGACCGTAGAGCTCCGACGCCCGCGCAGTGCATGCATCGGTGATGCCACCGATCACCTTCGGTGTGTTCTGGGTTGTCCAATCCTCGCGGCCTGGGTCGACGCGCTCGGGGCTGAAGGCAAGAAAGAAGTCGGTTCCGATCTCGAGGCCGGATGTCGCGAGCAGCGGCAGGACGTCTTCGCGCGTCGTGCCGGGATAGGTCGTCGACTCGAGGACGACGAGATGGCCGGGCCGCAGGCGCTCCGCGAGTTTGCCGACTGCCTCGAGCACGATCGACAGATCGGGCTCGCGGCTTGGCGTGAGCGGCGTCGGCAGTGCGAGGATGATCGCGTCGCATTCCCGCACGGCGTCGTAGTCGGTCGTTGCGGCGATGGCGCCTGACTCAACGAGGGGCCCGAGCGTCTCATCCGACACGTCCTCGACATAGCTCTGGCCCCGATTGATTGATTCGACGCGCTCCGCAGACACGTCAACCAGAACCGTGCCAATGCCAGCGTCGCCGAATACATGCGCTAGGGGAAGGCCGACGTAGCCCGCCCCGACGATAGCCACTTCCCGCTTCATCGGCTGCCCATCGTATCCAGGACGCG